>CALCJH010000191.1 GCA_937967775.1 uncultured bacterium
CGGGCGCGGACTGCAACCTCCGCGAACGGACCCAGAGATGTCAGTACGGCCTGCGTCAGCGCCCGGCCCGAGGGGACTCCGAAGTCCAGACTCTGCCCGGCGACCTCGACGGCGTAATAGTCTCCGTTTCCGGCCACGAGCGACTGAGCGGTGGTGAGCTGATACTCGCCGTGATCCCGGATGTCGTGTTCGATCAGGTGGTTCAGGGCGTCAAAAACGTCCTGCTGCAGCACGTGCATCCCGAAGAAGGCCAGGTACGGAAGCGCCGGATCGGATCGCGATATCAGACTCCGCTCCGCCGTCTGCCGGTCCGGCTTCTCCACGATCTCCCGAACACGCCAGCGCGGTCCGGGTGAACCATCGGTCCGCACGATCCCGTAAAGATGGATCTGCTCCGGTCCCACCGGATGAACTGCGGACACGCTCGCTGCGCACTCCCGCCACGCGTCCGCGAGCTGCGCCGCGCACGATTCCTCAGTCTCCGAGACGTACACGTGGTCGCCGAGCAGCACGAGTACGGGCTCGCCGTCGGCGAAGTCTCTGGCGCACCAGACGGCGTGGCCCAGCCCTGACTGTTGCTCCTGGATGCGGTAGGTGATGCGCTTGCCCAGGTCGGCCAGCTCCGCCGCTTCGGTCAGGGCGGCGGCTTTCCGGCCGTAGACCGACTCCTCCTCAGGCGTCAGCGAGCGGAAGTAATCCCGGTAGGCCGCCTCCGCACCGGGGGAGGCCACGATGCAGACCTCCTCGACTCCAGCCGAGAGCGCTTCTCGCACGATCAGATGCATTGCGGCGCGCGTCACGCCGTCTCTGTCCACCAGCGGAAAAAGCTCTTTACGTACGGCGCGGGAGGCGGGAAACTGTCGCGTTCCCCGTCCCGCAGCGGGGATGATGGCTTTCCTCAAAACGTTGTTTGCTGTCATATTCCGTTCAACACGCGGATTCCCCACTCCACGGCTCCCGGGCTGGAACCCTGGATGATCTCGGGGCGGATACCTGTCTCGGCTTCGTAGGGCAACAGCACGCTGGTGCGATAGTCCTCCGGCTCCCGGGTGCTCATCACGGCGACGGTGCCCCCGCATCCGCCACCGGTAATCTTGGCTCCCAGCACACCGCGCTCCGGGCCCGCCTCGCGCAGCAGGCGGACTAGCAGATCGGTCTCCGCGCAACCCAGCAGGGCCAACTGCCCGTAGCTCCAGTGGCTGGCGTACATCAGAGCGCCTGCCTCCTCCAGATGGCCTCTGTCCCTTGCCGATGCGGCCAGAAGCTGCGAGAAGCGGAAGACCCGGCAGTTCTCGTTCACCGCATGTTCAGCCGCGCTGCGAGGATAATAGGTCTCTTCCGGGTCAGGCGAAGTCACCGGGTCCGGATAGGCCCCGTGCCTGTTCAGGAACTCCTCGCCGGTAATGGAGTGGGGAAGCCAGCACCGGGCAGCGTGGAAGTCCCTCCGCGACAGGCCGCACAGATACCCGCCTGGCAAGTTTACCCCGTGCTCGCGCAAGATTGCCACCGCCATGAACGCTCCCACCCTCGCCCGCGTGTAACGGGTGCCTCCCACGGAGTGCTTGACTCCGGAGTTGATCCCGAAGAAGCGGACTCCTTCAGGAACGGGCACGTGACCCAGCACCGTCGCCGGGTCGCAGCGCAGCTTCAGGAGATGGTTCTCCCTGCCCAGGGCGGCAGTCATCTGGTCCATAATGCCACATGGCGCTCCCGCGATATGATTCTCCACCTCCTGGCACAGGGCCGCCAGTTGTTCCCCTTCCAATTTGACCCCGAGTGCTGACGTCAGGGCGGTCATGGTGGCCACCTCGATGGCCGCCGAGCTGGCCACTCCGGCCCCCGCTGGAACATCCGACGAGAGCAGAATCCGGATCCCCAGAGGGGCCTCAGCCAGCGAACGTCCCGTGAGGACGCTCAGGCATCCGGCCACGTAAGCAGCCCAGGGGGCTTCTCTATCCTCCCGGAAACGCTCACGGATCCGCGGATAGTCTTCGGGCGTGCGGGCGACGATCTCCCAAACCGGAAAGCAGGCTTCCTTGTGGAGGTCTTTCAGGGACTCGCTTTCCGTCCTGGCTGTCACGATCCCCTCTTCCGTCACCTGGACTGCCGCGACGGCGCCAGCCGCAATGGGAGCCTCCAGGACCAGGGAACCACTGTAATCCGCAATGCCGCCCATCACATCTAGCCTGCCGGGGGCGCGAGCCACGTGCACGGGCCTGTTGTGTTCGAAGAAGTTTGAGCCTGAGGCCGTTTCGACCAGCCTCTCAACTTGAGTCTCCGGTGTCCCGGGACCTGCGAAAAGCATTCGAATCTCCGAAAATCTCCAGTGGGGGAGGAATGATAATGACTTCTACCTCCGTCGCAACAACTCCTCCCCTTCTTGCGGTTCCCTTGATCGGCGCTCGGGAGATGGAACACCGGTGGGCTGTTGCGACGTCCAACAACGGGAGCCCTGTTTTTCTGGCGAGGGGCGGAGTGTTCGGGTAAGATGGTCAGGAACCCGGCCGGCGCTCCTGCGAGTGAAGCGGCCGGCACCCCCTCGGAAAGGCTTTCATAAGATCTCTTGGAAGACGACGTCAGGCAAAACCTCGTAGAGCGCGTGGAAGAGGCGCTGGATCTCATCCGGCCCGCCCTG
>CALCJH010000192.1 GCA_937967775.1 uncultured bacterium
GGAGGCTGCCTGCTCGTCCAGCTTTTTCTTCAAACGCAGGAAGGCCTGCTGAGCCAGCGGATAGTCCGGCCGTATCTCCAGCGCCTGGTCATAAGCGTGCAACGCTTGCTCCGGCACTCCGGCGAACTCATACGCCTGCCCAAGGTTGTAGCGCAGATTAGCGGCATTCGGGTTGAGCTCCACCGCCCTCTGGAACGCTCCGATGGCGGTCTCGTAATGGCCCACCTTCGCGTAGGCCACTCCCAGATGCGCGAATGCCCGCCAGTTGTCCGGTTCCTGGCGGGTCAGCTCCTCCAGCAGCGGGACCGCGCCCGCCGCGTCACCCGCGTCCAGCACACTCTTCGCTTCTTCAAACAGATCCGGCATCGCTTTCGTGACCTCTCCCGGCCGGGGCGCTCAGTTCCGGCTGCCCGAAGGTGCAGGCTGATGCTCTTCCGGGCCGCGGAGGGGAAGCAGAATATGCATCTGCGTCCCCTTGCCCAGTTCGCTCTCCGCCCAGATGCGTCCTCCGTGAGCGTTAACTGCCAGGCGGCAGAACGTCAACCCCAGCCCGGTGGACGGGCCAGCTTTTTTCTGGCCCTTGACCTGGGCATACTTGTCGAAGATGCGTTGCAGATCGGATTCCGGAATGCCGTAGCCGGTGTCGCGTACAACCAGATGTGCCATCCCGTCTTCGGCTGGCGCCGTCTCCACCGAGACTTCGCCGTCCTTGGGGGTGAATTTTACGGCATTGCCCAGAAGATTCACCAACACGCGCCGCATCAGATCCTGGTCCACGTTCAGACGAACACCGTTGCAGGACTGCTTCAGCTTGATGCCGGATTCGTCCGCCAGAGGCTTGACCACACGCAGGGCGCTTTCCGCCAGCTCGCACAGGTCCACGGGCTCCAGGCGCAGCTTCATCTCCCGCGCCTCCAGTTTCGCCACGTCCAGGATCTGGTTTACCATCTCCAGCAGACGCTGCCCGTCGGCGACGGCGAAATCTATCATCTCCTGCTGATCCTTATCCAGTTCGCCTAGGATCCCCATCTGCAACGTCTGCAGCGAGGTGATGATGCCGGTGAGCGGGGTGCGCAGATCGTGGACCAGCATATGCGTCAGGTCCTCGCGGACGCGGGTCTCAAGCTGAAGCTTCTCGAGAGCCTGACGGATGCGCTCGCGGTCGCGGCTGACCCGCTCCACCGCCACTCCCGCCACTAGGATGAACGCGAGGCGCATGATTTCCGGCTCGGTGTAAGAGGTGATGCCGCGCTTGTCGTTGGTGAAGTGGTACATCGCCACCACCGCCACGATGGCAGTCACCAACCCCGTACGTCCAAAGACGATGGCGGCGGGAATGACGACGAGAATGTAGAGAGCGGAGATGGGCGAGCTGCGGCCGAGGACCAGCCCTTGCAGATCCAGCCAGCCAATGCCGACCCACAGGATGAGCAGCATCCAGAACATGCGGCGCCGCTCGTTGATCTTCGCTTTTTCGTCCTGCTGTTGAGAAGTTGCCGCGCTCAAGTCACAAACACTCGACCACCGGCCCGTAAACGGGCGGCCACGACTTCCGGCCGTGGAGTGTCCGCCTCCTCAACCCTCCTGCACAGAATCCGGGGGCAGTGCCTCCACCCCGACGATCTCGGGAACGTTCTGCCGCACGACGCGCTCGATGCCCATCTTCAGGGTCATCTGCGCCATCGGGCAGCCGCTGCAGTGGCCAGTCATCACCATCCGGGCGATCATATCGTCGCCGATCTCCACCAGGCGGACATCGCCGCCGTCGCGCTGCAGGGCGGGCCGGATGAGATCCAGCGCCTCTTCCACGCGCTCTACGAGGTTCTGCCTGACGTCGTCTTCCAAGAGATCTTATGAAAGCCTTTCCGAGGGGGTGCCGGCCGCCTCTCTCGCAGGAGCGCCGGCCGGGTTCCTGACCATCTTACCCGAACACTCCGCCCCCCGCCAGAAAAACAGGGCTCCCGTTGTTGGACGTCGCAACAGCCCATCGGTGTTCCATCTCCCCGAGCGCCCGTCAAGGGAACCGCAAGACGGGGAGGAGTCGTTGCGACGGATGTAGAAGTCATAACCATTCCTCCCCCCACTGGAGATTTTCGGAGATTCGAATGCTTTTCGCCGGTCCCGGGACACCGGAGACTCAAGTTGAGAGGCTGGTCGAGACGGCCTCAGGCTCAAACTTCTTCGAACACAACAGGCCCGTGCACGTGGCTCGCGCCCCCGGCAGGCTGGACGTAATGGGCGGCATTGCGGATTACAGTGGTTCCCTGGTCCTGGAGGCCCCCATCGCGTCTGGCGCCGTCGCGGCAGTCCAGGTGACGGACGA
Source organism: uncultured bacterium (assembly GCA_937967775.1). Taxonomy (GTDB): domain Bacteria; phylum Armatimonadota; class UBA5829; order DSUL01; family DSUL01; genus CALCJH01. The sequence goes on from CALCJH010000192.1 coordinate 2,324, forward strand.
GGGGACCGTGACAGCCAGGACCGAAAGCGAGTACCTGAAAGATCTTCGCAAGGAAGCCTGCTTTCCGGTTCGGGAGATCGTCGCCCGCTCGCCCGAAGACTATCCGCGGATCCGTGAGCGTTTCCGTGAGGATAGAGAAGCCTCTTGGGCTGCGTATGTGGCCGGATGCCTGAGCGTCTTGACGGGACGTTCACTGGCTGAAACCCCTCCGGGGATCCGGATTCTGCTCTCGTCGGATGTTCCAGCGGGCGCCGGAGTGGCCAGCTCGGCCGCCATCGAGGTGGCCACCATGACCGCTCTGACGTCAGCGCTCGGGGTCACACTGGAAGGGGAGCAACTGGCGGCCCTGTGCCAGGAGGTGGAGAATCACATCGCGGGAGCGCCGTGCGGCATTATGGACCAGATGACCGCCGCTCTGGGCAAGGAGAACCATCTGCTGAAGCTGCGCTGCGACCCGGCGACGGTGCTGGGTCACGTGGCTATTCCGGCGGGAGTTCGCTTCTTCGGGATAAACTCCGGAGTCAAGCACTCCGTGGGAGGCACCCGCTACACGCGGGCGAGGGTGGGAGCGTTCATGGCGGTGGCAATCTTGCGCGAGCACGGGGTAAACTTGCCAGGCGGGTATC
>CALCJH010000193.1 GCA_937967775.1 uncultured bacterium
CACGTCTCGTTGGCGAAGTTGGCATAGCGGACCGTGGCTGCCCCGTGCTGATACAGGCCCGTATCCGGGTCGCGGTCGGTGGTGATCAGGACGTGCCAGAGGTTGGCGCGGTACAAGTCGTTCAGCATCCTGTCCGGAACCTCAAGCTGCATCCCCCGGGAAGTGCGCTCCTTCCAATAGGAGACCACCTCGCCGTGGCGGGCATCATAGTCCTGGCGCATCAGAGCATTCAGTTCGGCATCGTCCAGCAGCTCGATGTAGGTCATAGTCTGCTGGATTGAATGCGACTCGCCAGGGCCAAGCTCCACCCGGTAAAGAACCGCCTGACGGGGAGCGTCCGAGTTCTCCAGATCCGGATCCGGGCTGCCGGGAACGCCCGGAACGCAGTCCGGAACGATGGTCAGTTCGCCCCGCCCCTGCGTGTCAATGCGGCCGCGGACCGGTGTGAGGCCGGCAGGAACTTCTCCCTCCGAAGGCACCTCCAGGCGCAGCAGACCGTCCGGGGTCACGGCCATCGGCCGCTTCAAAGAGAGCTCTGTCCAGAAGCAGGCAGTCCGATTCTCCTGTGTGGGGTTGGTGACCGTCAGCTTTTCCAAGAGCACGATGGGCTCATCGCCCCTGCGGGCATCCTCGTGGTGGCCGATGGGCTCCAGCAGGGGCGCGGCGAAAGCCTCACGGTGGAACTTCAGTCCCTCGTTCTCCCACTCTGTATGAATGACCGGCAGCCATCCCTCCTCCAGATGTCGCACCGCACTGCGGCCGCACTCTTCGGTGAAGTCCGGCTTCTCCAGGGTGGAAAGAGAATATCTCAGGCTGCGCACGCTCCAGGGCCGGCGGTCGCGGTCGCGGCCCGGTGAGCGCAGGCTGTTCTCCAGCAGCTCCACGTCTCCGGACGCCAGGATGGTGAACTCCTGCCGGAGGTTGGGAACTCCCAGGTGGGCCTCCCGCGGAGGTTTGGCCGGCATGACGCTCATCACCCGCTCCAGACTCTGCTCCGGCATCCGGGCGACCAGCTCCATAACGGTGCCTTCCCAGGCATCCGCCGGACGCTGCCAGCGGGAGAAGCGCAGCCCGCGCGAACTGTCAGAGACGAAGGCGTCTATGTCGCGGACGTAGACACCGCCCTCGCGCACCACATCGTCCACGAACACCGAGAAGCTGTCCCATCCCGCCGTGCGGAAGACAACGTGCCCTCGATCCTCGCTCAGGCGATCAGGCGCAAAAGCATAGCGCACGCGCACCGTGGCGTCCGCACCTTCCCTGCCGGGAGTCAGCACCTCCAGCAGATGCGCCGAGCGCGCCTCGACGGTTCCGTTCCATCCCGGCCTCTCCTGAGCCGACGGCTTCCACTCCAGGTCCAGCTCCGCCTCGCGCCAGACCGCGTCCGTGAAAACCTGGAATGAGCTCAGCGATACAGGCTGGTCAAAGACGACGCGAACGCGATAGGTGCGCCGGAACTCGAAACCCGTGCGCTCCACGGCGGGATTCTCATTCGTGGTCAGCGGCCGGAGCTGGAGGGTCAGAGCGCCGTCCTCCGTTGAGATATCACATTGCGCCGTGACCCACTGTCCATTAAACGGATCGTCCAGCCGCTGCCATCCTCCGCCTCCGCCATCCGGCCAGATGCGGTACCAGTACTCGAGACGCACGCTCCCGGGAGACGGCAGGGCGTCCCCCCGGAGGACCACCCGCCGCACGTCGCGCGGCCGCCGCCACTCCAGCATCGCCCATCCGCCGGCCGGAACCTCGACCGGCCCCTGGCCACGCCCGTTCAGCACCGGAGCATAGACCGGCGTCGAGCCCTCGGCCTCGCCTGTAAAAGGGAAGCCCCATTCGGCCACATCCACCGGCTCATCGGCCGCGGAGGACGCGCGGACAGGAGAACGAAGGGCGAAGGCCAGAACTACAGCCGCGCCCAGGAGGAGATCCAGCATCAATATGTCACCTCTCGGAGTCCGGCTTCTCCAGGGAGCAGCCCGAACAGCGCAACCACAGCTCCCCGCACCGGTTGTCAGATCTACAACGCCGGTATTATGCGCCCATCCTGCTCACTCCTGCACGCCGGTCTGCCGACGCCAGGCGGCCAGCCGGGCGGACAGTACGGGAACATAAGCCACAATGGTCTTCTGGTCGTAGAGCTGCTCCCAGATGGTGGGCCACTTGCTCCACGGCGGCCCGCACTCATCCCGGATTGCTCCCGTGGACGAAAGCCGTTTCAGCACGTGGCGTGTGCGCTTCAGCGTCTCTTCCAGAATGCGCCATTCCTCGCCCAGTTTCTCCGCCTCCACCAGGAGCCAGCACATCCAGCACCGGAAGTCTATCTGTTCGAGGGGATAGGCGATGTTGCGCCGGGCCATATCCAGATACCAGTCGCGGTACCGCTTTGAGCCGGTGAGCTTCAGCGTGGAGAGCATACCGCGCATCAGGAAGTGCCAGCCGTAGGAGTTCCCGACATCCTTCTCCCAATCCCAGGAGCGCATCTGCCGGATGGTCCAGTTGGCCATCTTCCGGGCCGTCTGCAGGAAGAACGGATCACCCGTTTCCCGGTAACAGATGCCCAGAACCTCGCCAAAGTTCGTGCAGTCTGCGCCGGCCCGGACGCGCCGTCCACGAATGGGGCCGCCCTCGGCGAAGCCGGGCGCTCCGTCCGGACAGACCAGTGCCTCGGAATAGCGCCGCATGGCCTCGATGGTCTTGAAGCGCACACGGCGGTCCCCGAAGAAATGCGCTGCGCGGACGACCCCATCAATACGCTGATAGCGCATGTGCACCCACTCCATCTGGTCCATCAGGAAGCGGCGGGAGTGGAAGAACGGCGCAATATTGCCCCGGTAATGATTCAACTGGATGTCGAATGCGAACTCCATCGCACGCCTTGCGCAGATGGCGAAGCGCTGATCTCCCGTGCGCCAGTAGTGGTAGAGCGGCGCAAGAGCATTGTTGGCGTTGGCGGTAGATTCGACCCCCTGTTCGCGGAGGGTGTCCCACTCGCGCCACCATTCCCCCCACCAGAGAGTGCCCTTCCACTGCCGTTGCAGCAGCCACTCCGCGCAGCGATGCACCGCTTCACTGAACTCGCCGAACGTGACCGGGTCGCCCGCCTCCGGCAGCGCACCCGCATCCGAATAGTGCTGCGCGGGCAGGGTAAAATAGCGCGGCCTGACGCACTGGCCGACCGCTCCGGTGTCCGCCGCGACGATCAACCAACCCTCGAAGGTCCGGCCCATCCCCCGGTAGAACAGGCGGTGCACGTCGGGATTGGCCGTCGTCATGCGCCCGTCCTGCGGAGGGGCTATGCCGCCGAAAACCAGCAGCGCCCCCCGGTCAGGGTCCGCAATCCGTTCAAGATATTGATGGGGCCGAAACGGACGTTCGGGCAGGCGCTCTATGTCCTGCGCCGTGACCCCTTCGAAGCCCCCGTCGCGCTCCAGGCTGACACCCGCGCCCGCGCCCAGCTCCTCCGCGAACCCGCACACGAGACCGAGCGCCCTCCCGGGGAAAGCGCAGGTGACGCTCGGAGACAGCCCCCCCTCCACCACCGGCCGGCCGCACTGCACCGCAAAGGGAAACTCCGCCAGCCGAAGGCTCAGGGCATACCGCTCCAGGTAAGCCTGCCAGCCGGTCTGGTTGACGATGCGCCACCGCCATCGGATCACTGGCGAAAAGGCGTAGAGGATCAGTTCCAGCTCGCAATCGAATCCCTCATCCGGGTCAAAATCCGAGGGGTCCGAGGTATAGGGCCTGAAGCGCGGAACGCGTCCCTGCAAAAGAAGCATGCACCGGCCGTGGGAACGCTCTTCCACTCGCCAGCCAGCGGGCTGGAACGAAGCCAGACGGCAGGTTCCTCCTCCGCCGCCGATGATGCTGCGCGCGTCCGGCCAGAGCTGGAAATCCACTGGTCCGTCCACCAGAGCCATACCGTCCCGCTCGATGCGCAGGGCGCCACCTGAGCCGGCAGCGACGCTGTAGTTGCCGGGGGAGACGACCTCGATGCGGCCTTGCTGCTCGCGGACGTCAAGGTCGGGGCCGGGAGCCTTCAGATGCGGGCGAAGTCCGAGTAGGAATGCGGCCTCACCTCCCGACGGGACCTCCGGGGCGGCCGCCACCCGCACCCACACGGTCTGCCCATTCTCATCCTGACCATCGTGCTCGATGGACGCAGGAACCGGCCGGCCTCGCGAATCCACCAAGCGCAGGGACGGCACCTGCGACGGATCCATCGGATGAACGGGAATCCCCTGCTCCACCGGACAGCTGCAGCTGGCGAGTCCCTCCGGGCACGTCAAGCGAAGCGAGATATCTTTCACGGAAGGTCCTCCTTTGCCACCATGGCCGCCCGGGCGGCTCGGATAAGCTCCGGATCGCCGGGATAGGCATGTGGCGGAACGTCCCGCCAGTCGCGCGGAGCCTCCGCGGGAGTCCGGGGGACATCGCCCAGGGTCTCTGGATGGAAGACCTCGATCTCCGCTTCATCCCGCAGATCACTCCACGGGACAAGGATACCTCGCCCCTGAAACAGGGGAACTTCCTCGCCATCAAGAATCGCTCTGACCGAGCCGTCGCCGGGAATTTTATGAATGCGAACAGAGACCCTTCGTCCCCGCATGCGAAGATTCCGGATGGAGGCCTCTGCCCACCCGGCAGGCAGGGCCGGCATCACACACAGGCCGTCCGCCTCCGGCTGCACCCCGAGAATGCATCCCACCAGAAAATAGGTCGGCATTCCGGTCCAGCAGTAGTCAATGAGGTCCACCCCCTCGCCGGTCTCGGAATCGAAGTACTCGCGGAAATGCCCGAAGCGGCGGAGCTCGTCGAACACCATCTTCGTGTTGCGCCACGCCAGGTCGGCCGCCAGACTCCAGTATCCGTAGCGGCGCAGCCCGAGAATGACAAAGAGCGTCATCTGCACCCAGTTCGCGCCCATCCAGTGCGCGCGCGGGCCGAAGCCGGGCTCGTTGCGGGCCAGGGTGGGCGGGCCGTAGGGCGTGCCGAAGGTATCGGGATTGCTCAGAAGCGCGGCCAACGGCTCGTGGCGGCCGCCGGGTGCGATGCCGGCCCACAGAGGGAAGAACGTGGAGATGTCACGCGCCCGCGCCCAAGAGGGCACCACCTCGCCGATGCCGTAGTAGCAATGGTCCTCTTCGTGCCACATATAGGCGTTCATCAGAGTGGCACGGCGCAGGGCCATCTCAGCATAGCGGGTAGCTTCGCTGGCGTGGCCAAGTTCCCGCGCCATGGCCGCGAGTGTCTGCTCCTGGACCGCGAGATAGCAGTTCAGATCCAGCGCCTCCTGATACATTCCCCCGCACGTAAGGCGCCAAGTGGGCAGTGCGTCGTCATCACGGGCTGACTCCCAGGAGTAATTCCCCCAGTGACACAACCCCTCCCCGCAGCGGTCACGCTCGCGAAGCCACCATTCGTGGTTGCACCTGCCGGACTCCCAGGCTTCCTGCAGGAAATCACGGTCGCCGCTCCACAGATAGGTCTGCCAGCACTCCCACAGCAGTAGGGGAAGCATGGCCTCCTCCGTCTGTGTGCGCGCGCAGGAGGTGTGACTCACACCGTAAGGGTAACGCCCCTCCGGTGTCTGCTGACGGAGATGACTGCGCAGGAACGCTATAGAAAGGCGCGGATCCACCTGATTCTGGAACAGAACAATCAGGCTCTCGTGCGCGTGCATCCCGTAGCTCCACCAGTTGAACGGATCGTGCGCGTGCACGCGGCAGAAGTTGTAGAATGGCTCCCGCATTGCCCCGAGCGGGCTGAACGTGGAGGCCCGGACCAGCTCAAGGCAGGCGTAATAGCACTCCTCCCAGCCCTCCTCCGGGACGCTCAGGGCTGGATAGGAGAAGTAGGGTGATACCGCCACCAGTAGCGAAGACCCGGCATCAAGGACCAGCGCCTCCTGGCAGGATTGCACCGCGGCGTCGAGCGCCTCCTGTTCACTCTCTTTCCGATACCACTGCGGAGCGATGTCGGGGTTCCAGTCATCCTGCAGAGTGAATCTCCGCAGGTTCACGGCCATCCGCACGGACCGTGTCTCACCGGGCGGGATCTCCACAGGCTCCATCTCCCGGAAGATGATGCCTGTTCCGCTCAGGTCGCCCGGCGCGTGCTGTCTGCGGGTAACATCAGCCGGACGCGATGACAGCAACGTTGCAAGCATTCTGCGGCCCCGGCTGCGCCCGCGGAACCATTCGTAGAAGCAGGCCGCGCCCAGCCGCCCTTCGGCGCTGGATCCGCGCCAGGCCAGTCCTCCGGCTGTGGTCTCCACACCCGGCCCGAACTTCTGGTCCGGCAGCGTGAACGGCTGCGGCGGCGGCTGCTCCAAAGAGCCGCGGGAGAGGGCATCTGTCACAAAAAACTGCCGGGGGCGCTTCCCGTGGTTGCGGGCGGTGATCTCCGCCACCAAGGTATCCGAGCGGGCGCAGTGAAGCAGCACCTCGCACTCCAGACCCTCTCCCACATCGGCCCGCAGGATGGCCATATCCGCGATGTGCAGCAGAGTGCCGGACGAAGGCCGGAAACCAGCGTCATCGGGATCCACGGATATCCCGATGACATAATACAGATCCGAGTTCGGGTTCATGACACCGATCAGCCCGTCGTGCGGAGCCAGCTCCCACAGTTTCTCCTTGCTGAGCAGGTGCCACGCCGTATCGGCGTTGTAGTCCGTGCCGGGCGGGGAAGCGAAATCCTTCACGAGGTAGGGACAGGGCTTCTCCGCCAGGCTTTTCAGGACCGGCCACGATGTTCCGGCAACCGTGTGGGCCATCTCTGAAGGGAGCACGCCGGCTTCCGGAACGGCAAACCGGGGCAGAGAAGCAAGCAGCCGGGGCTCGCCCTCTCCG
>CALCJH010000194.1 GCA_937967775.1 uncultured bacterium
CGGGCGGAAGGGTTGCGCGTTGGACTTTACTACTCCTTCATGGACGCCCGCATCCCCGCTTTCTGGGAAGGTCCCGCAGGGCTGCCGGAGGAGTGGGAGGCGTTCCGGGAATACATCCACGGCCAGGTCCGAGAGCTGCTGACCGGATACGGGAAAATAGACGTGTTCTGGTTCGACGGCGCCTGGCCCCGCTCGCAGTCCGAGCTGCAGAGCCGGGAGCTTGTGGAGATGATGCGCGGTCTCCAGCCGGACATCCTGATCAACAACCGGCTGGGGCACGTAGAGGCCGCAGATGCCGGCGATGAGGAAGCCGTCGAGGACGCTGGTCTGGCGGCTGAACTGGGCGACTTCGGCACGCCGGAGCACAGGATCGTGGCGGAAGACCGCCTGTGGGAATCTTGCCAGGTCAGCACACAGCGGCTCTGGGGGTACACCATCGGGGAGCGATGGCGCAACACTGACCATCTGCTGTCCTTCCTGGTGGAGGCAGCGGTCAAGGGCGGCAACCTTCTGCTGAATGTCGGCCCGAAGCCGGACGGAACATTCCCTCCGGAGTTCGTTGAGCGGGTTACGGCCATCGGCGAGTGGCTCAAGGTGCACGGAGAAGCCATCTACGGGCGTGGATCCGGCGATGTCACAGAGTTCGTGACCTATGGCTGGCAGACCGTGCGCGGGAACAATCTTTATCTGATTATCCGCTTCTGGGACGGACGCGATACCCTCACGATGCCCGGTCTGCAATCCCGCGTTCAGCGTGCGGTGCTGCTCACCACAGGGCAGGATCTGGAGGTCAATCAGAGCCGTGACTACCTGACGCTCAGGGGACTGCCTGCCAGGCCGCCCACGGACCTGTTCCCCGTCATCCGTCTGGAGTGCGACGGAGAGCCCGAGGCGTGGGACTGGGCGAAAGACCGTCTCTGGAAATACGACCCGCGCATCAATACTGAGTGGGCCGCCGCCCGCGGGCGCACGGTATGGGTGGGAAAGTAAACCGCACGCCTGTCAGTTTCCGCGCGGCCCCAACACGATAAGCGCTGCTCCTGCCAGACAGACGGCTGCTCCGGACAGGTCCCAGACATCGGGCCGGATCTTCTCCACCGTCGCCAGCCACACCAGCGACGCGGCGATATAGATCCCTCCGTAAGCGGCGAACGTCCGCCCTGCGAAGGCCGGTTCTGTGCGGGTCAGCGCGAATGCGAAGAACAGAAGCGCCGCAATTCCAGGGACCAGCCAGAGCGGGCTTTTCCCCAGTCTCAGCCACATCCAGAACGTGAAGCAGCCCGCGATCTCGGAGAATGCCGCCAGCGCATACCACAGAAACGAGGTCATCCTGATCCTCCGCCCACATACCGGTCATAGACTTCGGGACGCCGATACCCCCAGCCCATCCAGCCCAAAGGGTCGGCGTGGATCTTCTTGCGAAGACACCCCACCGGCAGATCTAGCACTCTGACTCCCGGCTCCTTTCCCATCTGATAGAGAAGTTGACCGCCTGGCCCAACGGTGAAGCTGCCGCCGTTGAAGCGGAGGCTATGATTCACCACGGTGATGAACACTTCGTTCTCCGCCGCCCGGACGCGGGTGACCATCTCGTTATCCGCCTCATTTGCCTGACGCCACATGCTCCAGGTCCCCGTAGCAAGCGGGCACGCGATCAATTCTGCACCCAGCGCCCGCAGGCAACGGACACTTTCCGGAATCTCGCGGTCGAAGCAGATCATTGCGCCCACCCGCACCGCAGTCTCACGATACGGGCGCTCGGAAACATAGAATGTATCCCCGGGGGTGAAGCATCCTTCGTGCTGGATGCTTTCAAAGGGGCGGCAGTGGACTTTGCGATAGACCCAGAGCGTCTCTCCTTCCCGGGAGATCAGTGCCGCAGAGTTGTGAATGCACCCTTCCTCGCCCAACTCCGCGAAACCCAGCACGATGTCCATCCCGAAGCGTCGGGCAACCTCCGCGACGGCTTGTACTTTGGGATGATCGGCCGGGACGGCGGCCGCGCGCAGGGATGCTGGGTAGTCTTCCACCTCGTGAAAACCGTATCCGTGGAACACGCACTCCGGCGTGACTGCGATCTCCGCATTCTGCCGGCCAGCTTCCTCAAGCGCTTCCAGCGTGCGGGCGAAGTTACCATCCACGTCCCATACTTGCGTGCGCACCTGGCACATAGCCAGGCGCACTGAAGGATATCTCCTGTCAAAGATCTCGGGGGCAGGCAATCATTGAGGCTCCTATTCTGTTTGTCTGGGTTTGTCAGGTCGTGCTGCGGCGGACCCCGGCGCTCAGCGCGGCCTGCGGATGTCCGCATAGATGGTGCGGGCAACCACCTCTCCGACGGCCTTCAGTGACTCCGGGCTGCACTTGTCAGGTGTATCATCCAGCGTATGCCAGTATGCGTAGTCGAAAGAGATCAGATCCACCGTAGGGATTCCTGCACGGATGAGCGGGATGTGGTCGTCCAGGATCTGCGGCCCCGGCTCGTCCGGGAACACTTTTTCCAGCCCTGCTTCCCGCGCATGGCGGTAGATGGCGTCCATCAGCCACGGCGCGGCCTGCTGCGAGTTCACCTCCCGCGGGATACGCAGATCCTTCGCGCCCACCATGTCCAGAAGGATGCCGTATTCCACGTCCTGTCCCACGTCCTTCAGCACGGTGCGCCATTGCCGCGCGAACTCCGTGGAGCCCAGGAGCATGTCCTTGACATCCTTACCGAAGTCTTCCCCGTCGAAGAAGATCAAGACCACAGTAACCGGCGGCTTTTGCGCCTGGAACAGATGTCCCAGTTCCAGCAGCGCTGCCACCCCTGATGCGCCGTCGTTAGCTCCCGGGATGGGTTTCGCAGCTCTGGCAGGGTCGGTCTCTTCATCTGCGAACGGTCGGGTGTCCCAGTGCGCGCAGAGAATGACGATGCGCTCCGAAGCTCCCGGATAGACCGCAAAGACGTTTGTGAATGTGATATCTTTGCCGCCGTAGCGGCGGGTGAAGCTCTGCGTGAAGACCCGGTCCGCCGTCTTAGCGGCTTCCCGTTTCATCCATTCCAGGCACCGTCGGTGGCCGTCGGAACCCGGATCGCGAGGCCCGAAGGAGACCTGCTTCTCAAGATAGGCAAAAGCGCGCTCCGCGTCGAAGGCGTAGCGGAACTCCGGAGTGCCCTTCTCTTCCGCGCTTTTCCCCGGTCCGGTGTTCGAGCCGCACCCGGCCAGCGCCGATCCCAGCAACACAGCCAGGAGCAGAACGAGCCGGCCTCCGGTCCCTGGAGCCTCTCGAAGCCGTCTGCCCCCCCTCACGACGCCCGCCTGATGCGCCCCTCAGTGGTGTAGAGGGAATAGTCAGGTTTAGTTCCGGCAAAGGCCTCCAGCGCGGAGCCAAGCGTCCCGAACCCGTCGCGCGCGGGTTTGGTGTCACCCCAGACCCGGAAGTAACCAAGCCCTCCGGCAGCCAGACCGGCCGGCATGGCCACGCGGTAGACCCGGGCCTCTTCCAGCGGTTTCTGGCCTGCCCTCACGTCCACCACGCGGCTCATCGGAGGACGGCTGAGGTCGTATTTCACCAGTAAGCCGGATAACTGAAGGAATCCACGGTTGGGCTTAGGCGCAAGGGACAGGCTTCTTTCCAGCGCCTCCCGCACCTGCGCACCCGTCAACCCCAGTACGGATATCGCCTCCTCCGGGTCCACCACAGCGGAGGAAAGCGTCTCCGGCGAGATGTCGGTCACGCGCAGGTCCACCGGACGCAGCGAGCCTGCCGGCACGAAGGCGACTTCCGCCCCGGCCGAGCGCCTTACAGCATCCGCCACCAGATTGCCCAGACCCGTCTCGGACACGTCACTGCTTTTTCCCGAAATGATCTGTCCCTCCGATGCGGCCGCCAGCGTAGCCGTCATCAGGCTGAGAGCTGCCGCCAGCCTCAGCATCGCCGAAGTGTGCCGGTATCCGTGCCGGGTCTGCATCGCAGGCCTCCTCACTTGATGCCAGCCCGCAGGCCAGCCTCGATCAACTCGTCTATCTCACCGTCCATCACGGCTTCCACGTTGCTGGTTTCCGCCTCCGTCCGGTGGTCTTTCACCATCTGGTAGGGCTGGAACACGTAGCTGCGGATCTGATTGCCCCATTCAATCTTCCGCTGCTCTCCACGGAGCTCCGCAAGCCGGGCCTCCTCCTCCTGCCGCTTGATCTCCCACAGTTTAGACGCCAGAATCCGCATCGCCACTTCCCGGTTCTGATGCTGGCTGCGCTCATTCTGGCAGCTGACCACGATTCCCGTCGGAATGTGCGTGATTCGCACCGCGGAGTCCGTTTTGTTGACGTGCTGTCCGCCCGCCCCGCTGGAGCGGTAGGTATCTATGCGGAGATCGTCCGGGTTGATCTCGATTTCCGGCCCTTCCGTGATTTCGGGTACCACGTCCACGGAAGCGAACGAGGTGTGCCGCCGTGCGTTGGCGTCGAATGGGGAGATGCGCACCAGACGGTGCACGCCCCTCTCCACTTTCAGATATCCGTAAGCCAGAGGTCCCTTCACCAGAATGGTGGCGTTGCGGATACCGGCCACCTCTCCCTCGACCTCGTTCAGCACCTCAACCTGATATCCTTTGCGTTCCGCCCAGCGGGTGTACATCCTCAGAAGCATGGCGGCCCAGTCGCAGCTCTCCGTGCCGCCGGCTCCCGCGTTGATTTCCAGAATGGCGTTGGCGTCATCGTGCGGGCCCGAGAGGAACGTCTGCATCTCGAAGGAATCCAGCTCCGAGACCACGCGGCGCAGCTCCTCCTGGAGATTCTCCTCCTCCGCCTCGTCGCCGGATTCTCGCACCAGTTCGGCCAGCACCTCGAGGTCCTCGATGCGCGACGTGATGCTACGGTAGGGCTCGACGACGCTCTTCAGCTTCGCCAGCTCCGTCATTGCCTTCTGCGCCGCCTCCGCATCGTCCCAGAACCCGGGTTCGCCGCTCTGGCGCTCCAGATCTTCTATGCGCTCCGCTTTCCCGCGGACGTCAAAGATGGTCCGCGATCTGTTCGAGCCGCTTTCGCAGCTCTTCGATCTCGCGGCCGGCCTCCTGCAACAGCATGCCGTTTTCCTCCTGTGGTTTTGCCGGGGGATTGTACCACCGGCCAGCCACCTCAGTCGAGGACAGCCTTCTCCTGCAGCTACATCCGCGACCTCATCCCGTCGCTACGTGACATCGGCATCTCCGTGCTTCAGCTCGATCAGCCTACTCTCAGCGGGATAGACTGGCTACGGGAGACGGTGGGCGGCCGGGTGGTCATCTGGTCGCCCGTGGACATTCAGAGAGTGCTTCCCACTGGCGATCGCGTTCTCATCCGCGCCGCCGCGCGCGAGATGATCCAGAATCTGGGCAGGGGCGGCGGGTTCATCGCCGGTCACTACGGCGACCTGCGAGGCATCGCCTTCGAGCCGGAGTGGCAGCAATGGGCGTGCGAAGCGTTTTTGGAGTTTGCCGACGGGAGATGACACACCGGCAAAGGGTGTGACCGTGCGTGAGATGCATAAGACAGCCCCTTCGTGTCGTTCGTGAAAGCCTGAGATGTTGGCCGGGAGCAGTGACCCTGCCCCCGGCCGTGGAACGGAGGAGGAAGCTAGCTCTTCCGAAATCGACGCAGGAAAAGCCCGCCCATTCCGGACACCGTCAGGAACAGCGGAGCAAGCCCGGCAGGCTCCGGAACGGCAGCAAGAGTGGGAGGGACAGCAGCCACCGGCTGGACGGGGGCGACGGCGGCCTGGGATGCTCCCGCCCAGCTCCAGCCGTCCCAGCAGCCGTCCTCCAGCACGCGTCCGCTCATCCCGACCCCCGAATAGGTCCAGGCGGAGGTCGTGCTGGACCGCAGCCAGTAGCTCCAGTAGCCCGCAGTCCACCAGCCCTCCCGGTAATGGTCGCCGGGGTCCGTGGCCATCCGGTTGTCGTTCGGAGTGCCAACCGATATGCCGTTTACGAAGGTGAGAGCCGGCGAGGTGGCGAAACCGTTGTCGTTGAGGTCATAGCCGGTGCCGAAAAGCGCCACGCCATAGGCCCCAGAACTGCTGACGTGCACGTAAAGCCTCGGATCCGCTCTGACGATCGCCGCCAGCATATCTTCTCCCTTCTTGTCGCCATCCCACCGGTATCCCCATGCCAGAGAGGCAGGGTTTTTCCCGTCCTTCCAGTCAATGATGAGACCGGCTTTCTTGCTTCCGGTGCCCACCCAGAACTGGATGTCCGTGAAGTCAAATGCGCCTGCCGACGTTGACAATGCGACAAGCAGAGCGAGCACAGAGAGAACTCGTCTCACGATATGATCCTCCTTTTGTTTCTCCGGTTATGGTTTTCCGGCCAGTATGCCGGTTCCGGCCTGCGGGTCTAGGGGAGCGTGAGACGTTGACGGCAGAAAAGCCGCTCTGCAGACAACAGGTGCCCGTCAGACGATGGCTTGTGGAGCTTGACAGTTGCAGCGCTCCACATCCAGCCGGGTTCCTCGACATGACGGGAGCCGCTGCTGATGGCGATCAGGGGGCCTCCTCAACATCTCAATCCCCGAAGATGTTTGCTGGAACGACGCGGTCAGGCAGGTCTTCTGGCTTCCGGATCGTCCTACTTCCGGATCCTTCCCACGCATCCTCGTTCTGAAAGCGCAGTGGAGATCTCCGGTTTCGTCCCCGGTTACAGCGGCGGGCCCGCGACGGCTTTTCACCGTCTTCCCTCTTGGCCCCGTGCAGCGACGGGGAACCTGGCCGCTACAGTATTCGATTTCCGTAAAAGTCTAGCAAGACCGCGCCCTTACTGTCAACGGGTGTAAGGCTCTTTCGAGCAATATTTGCGTGTCTGATTGACAGGCCTGACGGGCGCGAATACAATGCCGAGGCAGCGTGTCCGCAGGCGCCGGGCTCGCCGCTTTACAGACGATGTATGAACTCGTCGTCCACGTCAGCTTCTGCGGGGCTCACTTCCTTCGCGATTATGAAGGGCCGTGCGCCAACCTGCACGGCCACAACTACCGCGTGGAGGCGCGCATCACCGGCTCTCGACTGGACAGGGCCGGAATGCTGGTGGACTTCAAACGGGTGAAGCAGTTGGTAGAGGAGATTGTCCGTCCCTTCGATCACCGGGTGACAAACGAGGTCCCTCCGTTCAACCACCTGAACCCCACGGCGGAAAATATGGCCCGCTTCATTCATGACAGGCTGACTGACTCGCTTAAACCCCTCGGGCTGCAGGTGGTGTCGGTTGGCATCTGGGAGACCGAGAAGTATGGAGCCTTCTACTCTTCTCCCGCAGAGTAGCGACCCACTGCCCGCAGGGTCGCGGGAGCCTGCTGCTCACATCGTGAACATCTTCTCCAGCATACAGGGAGAAGGCCCTCACGTGGGCAGGCGGCATATCTTCGTCAGGTTCTTTGCCTGCAACCTTCGGTGCACCTACTGCGACACGCCCGAATCGCTCAGCGGCAGCCCGCCGGCTCTGCTGGAACACACTCCTGGAGCCGGAGATTTCACGTGGCGCGACAACCCGTTGAGCCTCGAGGACGTTGCCGGGGTGGCTCTCAACCTGGCCACGGAGCCTCATGACGCCGTCAGCCTGACCGGCGGCGAGCCGCTTCTGCAAGTTGGGTTCCTCTGTTTGCTCATTCCACGCCTGCGGGAAGCTGGTTTACGGATCTATCTGGAGACCAACGGCACCCTCCCCGGCAGGCTTGCGAGGGTGATCTCTCTGGTGGACACCGTGGCGATGGACCTCAAGCTGCCCCAGACTCTGCAGGACGGGCGGGACTGGTCTGCGGACCACGCCGAGTTCCTGCGTATAGCCCTCGCCCGCGAGGTGTTCTGCAAAATGGTGCTGCCGCCTTCGCCCGACCTGACTCAGGTTCGGAGGATGGCCGAGACGGTGGGCTCTGTATCGCGGGACATTCCCTTCATCATTCAGCCGGTGACCCCCTTCGGCGCCATCGAACGTCCGCCCTCCGCCGGTGAAATCTGGGACGCCTACGGCACTGTCCGCGCCATCCTGCCGGACGTCAGGGTCATTCCTCAGGCCCACAGGATGATGAACCTGCGATGAGCGCCGTGGATGTCTCCCGCCCACCGGCGGTCTGTCTTGTCTCGGGCGGGCTGGACAGCGCCACCGCCGCCGCAATTGCCCGCAGCCGGGGGTTCGAGATCTATGCCCTCTCCTTTGACTACGGTCAGCGTCATCGCAGGGAACTGGACGCCGCCCGGGCCATAGCCGAATCCCTCGGAGCTGCGCAGCACGTGGTGCTTGGCTTCGACCTCCGCCTCTGGGGAGGCAGCGCTCTCACGTCGGGCATAGACGTCCCGTCAGGCCGCAGCCCGGAGGATATGGCCAGGGATATCCCTGTCACCTACGTTCCCGCGCGGAATATCATCTTCCTCAGCTTTGCGCTGGCCTGGGCCGAGACTCTGGAAGCCCGGCACATCTTCATCGGGGTGAACCATTTGGACTATTCCGGTTACCCGGACTGCCGGGGAGAATTCCTGCGCGCTTTCGAGCGGATGGCCGCTCTCGGCACGAAGGCCGGAGTGGAAGGGCGTCCGGTGAGTATCGAAGCTCCGCTGGTTCACATGTCCAAGGCGGATATTGTCCGCGAAGGCGCGCGCCTGGGACTGGACTTCGGCCTCACGTGGAGCTGCTATCTCGGCGGTGAGCGTCCCTGTCAGCAGTGCGACAGCTGCATTCTGCGGGCAAAGGGCTTTGAGGAGGCCGGACTGCCGGATCCGCTGCTTGCAGGCTGAACTCTGCGCCTGTTACAGCAGCTGGTTCCGCTTGATGAGGAAGCTCTTCTCCAGCATTCGGACGCCGTTGCGCACCACAAGATATTTCTGATCCGCCAGACCCTCTCCCTTGAACCCGATGACGTCCTGCACGAAGTCCGGGGCGGTCAACGGATTGAAGGTGAAGGTCATCACGTATTGCTCGGCCTTCAGCGGATAAATAGAAACGTCCCGCTCGATGTCAATGGTCCGGCTGAAGCGGCCGTCCCTCACATACAGGTCATCAATGAGGATGGTCTGATTGGTGTCTATGTCCCAGGAGAACTTCTGGAACTCCTGTTCCTTAAAATCCTTGTCCCGGAGCACCAGACGCACCCGGGCGCCCGTAGGCAGGTCCAGTGTCCCGAAGACCCGGAACTTGCGCGGTCCAAGAAACTGCCACTGAGCCTCGAATTTGGCGTCTTTTACCGGTTTCAGACGCGAGCGCTCCTCTTTCTCGCGCAGCAGCTGATTCAAATTGTTTCGTGCTACGTCCACCATCACCTGTTCGCCGGGATCGCCGGACTCCCGGACGTAACGCTCATTGTCCTTGATATTCTGCCGCCACTGCTCGATGGCCCGGTCTATCTGGCCGTCCTTGCGGTACGCGTGCGCCAGGGTGTGTCCCACGAACTGGGGTCGCATCCGCTTTTTCCCTGTTGATGGATCCACCGCGGGCCGTTTGTTGGCCTCCGTGAACGCCTCGATAGCCTTCTTGAAGTCCAGCACCTTATGGAAATTCATCCAGCCCTGAGCGAAATACAGGTCGTATATGTCCGGGTTGTTGGCGATCCCTTCCCTGTATAGCGCCTGGGCGGGCGGGATGTAGCGCCGGTCGGAGCGCTCCTGCGAGTCCGTGAAGTTGTAGGAGAGGTGCCAGGCTCCCGTGTCGTAGACGTCGATCTGGTGCGGGTCCAGCCAGGTGACGATCCGCACGATGGGGATGACCGCCGCATAGTTGCCGCTGTGGAAGAATTCGTCCGCCCGCACCCACAGCAGACCAGCCACCACCTCTTTCAGTCCGATCAGCGTGGCCGCCACGAACTGCGTGCCGATCTCGATGTTGGTGACCTTTCCGGGCTGGTATCGCTGGCGCATGGGGTCCAGCTGCACCTGCAGCCACACCACCAGGGCGAGCAACGGCACCAGCATCGCGAGCAGGGAGCGGCGGGCGGTGACGGACACGGTTTGTCAGACCTCCTTGCGCTCGAACACCAGAACACCCACCACCAGCAGGATGATGGTATACGCCAGACCGTAGAAGACCGCCTTCCACATATACAGCGACAGGTCCGCCGCTGGTACCTCCGGATGTATGATGGGGTTCTGCACGTCGTAATTCCCGAAGTTCGGGACGACATAGTGCACCGCCGCATACAACCAGCGCAGCACGATGGGAGTATTCGGGCTCTTGGACATCGCCTCCGTCACGCTGGAGATACTTCCCGCGATGAACACGGCCGAACTCAGGAAGAAGTTCACCGTGACGGTGGCGAAGGTGGAGAAACAGACCGCGACGGCAAGTAGAAGCAACAGTTTCATATAGACCATGGCGATGCCACCGATCAACCCCGGCACCTCGCCGGACCAGACCCAGGATGTCCAGAATGGGCCGAAATCGAGGCTCGCAAGGCTCTCCAGCGCGCGTGTGTTGACTTTCAGCAGGAACACCAGCAGGAAGGCGGCGCCCATCAAGGCAACATTTACGGCCAGTGTGATCGCCCCGCCCAAGAAGCGCCCCAGCACATATTCGTAGCGCTTCACCGGCTTGGAAAGGATGGTGTAGATGGTGCGCTGCTCGATATCGGCCGGGATGAGCGAGATGCCCATGATGATGGCGATGAACAACCCCCAGAACTGCACCATCCCCAGCCCGAAGCTCTTCAGGATGACCACCTGCTGGCGGAATTCCAGAAACGTGAACGTCAGAGAGATCAGAACGGAGCCTAGGGCCAGAATCAGGAAGACGTTCAGAATCTTCTTGCGGATGGCCTCTCCAAAGGTGTTCCTGGCAATTACCCACGCTGTCAAGAGACTGTGCCCTCCCTGACGGTTTCGATGAAGATGTCTTCCAGCGTCCTCTTCCCGGGGATGACGGCAGTTATCTCGCCCCCTGTCTGCATGATCATCTGGACGGTCTCGTTTACGAAGCTCTGCTCCACCCGAACCCGGATGGCTCCGTCCACCGTGAATGCGTCGGAGGAGTGCGCCTTGACCTTCTCAAAAATGTCGTCCCGCACCCGCTCCGCCCGGATCTCCACACTCTTGCCGGCGAGCATCTCCTTCAGTGAGCCCACTCGCATCAGCTTGCCGCGGTCCAGGATGGAGACGCGATCGCAGACCATCTCGACGTCCGAGAGCTGGTGGCTGCTGAGAAAGACGGTGCGTCCTTCGTCACGCAGGCGAAGGATCATATCCCGGATGTCCAGATGAGCGATCGGGTCCAGACCCGATGTCGGCTCATCCAGGAAGAGCAGGTCGGGGTCGTTGATGAGCGCCTGCGCCAGCCCTATGCGCTGCAGCATCCCCTTGGAATAGTGCCGGAGCCTTTTGTGCTTGTTGTCCGACAGCCCCACGAGATCCAACAGCTCATCCACCTTTTTCTTGCGCTCCGCCGCGGGGATGCCGAACAGTGTCGCATAGAAGTCCAACACCTCGTACCCGCTCAGATGCTCATAGAAGTAGGGGCTTTCCGGCAGATAGCTGATCTTGCGCTTGACCTCGATGTCTCCCGGGGGATACCCCAGGATGCTTGCCGTGCCCGACGTCGGGAAGATCAGGCCGAGCAACATCTTGATGGTGGTCGTCTTGCCAGCTCCGTTGGGTCCCAGGAACCCGAAGATCTCACCCCGGTGGATATCTAGGGTCAGATGGTCCACGGCGATCACATCCTCGCCGGTCAGGACGCTGTGGAAGGACTTCGTCAGATCACGGATCTCGATTGCGTTTTCCATTCAGGAGATAACAGCCCTCTCTGAGGTCGTCCGCCCCGGCGCATCGCCGGGGCCGGATCGCCGGTCCCGCCCTTTCAGTCTATACGTTCTGAAAAGGCGTTCCCGCTCCCGTTTTTTGCCGCCTGTTCCGCCGCTCCTTGCCAAAACAGCAGTATAGAACCGTTCCGGAATCCCTGTCAAACCGGCTTGCTCGAAGGCGGGTTTTTAGGCCGGCTCGCCGGGAGGCTCGCCCTCCCCTGCGATGGCAGGTGATGCGGATGCAGGTTTACCGCTCGCGGAGAGACTCTCACGATCAATCGCCGCTGAGGGGCCCTGGCCTGGCAGCTACGCGCCTAAGCTGGCATCGAAAGGCTTTGCCTCACTACCCTCGCGCGCTCCGAGTGTGCTCCGTCAGCACGGCCCGGTCCGGCAGATCCTCAGCATGGACGGGGGAGGGAGGGGACCTTCCCGCGGGCGGTCACGGTTGGCGCCGAGCGTCTGCCATCGCAGTTCGTAGCGCACCCCCGGGATGCCGCTCCTGCCGCTGTCAGGGGCCGAGTGCTTCACGGCTCCCTCAAAGGGAAGCTCCGACCCGCCAGACAGCGATTCAGCGGCCGGAGCCGATAGCAGCCCCGTGGGCCGCAGGGTCGCCTCGTCCAGGATCCACGTGCCCGAGCCGTGCTTCACGTGCCGCCATGACTGCGTGAGCCTCCTGCCTTTTGCTGTGACCGGACCGAACAGGATGTGCCAGCCTATGGACCCTCCGCCGCTGAATGCCCAGCGGTAGTCCCAGTCGCTGGTCCGGTAGATTTTCCATCCTCCGTCTTCCAGACGGGCGTTGTAGAGCTGTGTGCGGCCTTGATCATCATATTTGTGATAACTGACCACCACCCGGCCCCGGGAGTCGAATCCGATGATCGTGTTGCCGTTGATGATGCCTCCGCCGGGCGGCACCGGGTCTATGACATCCGCCGTCGCCAGCGTGATTGGCAGCTTCAGGGGCTTACCGGAGCTGGTTTCCCAGTGCACCAGGTCGCGACTGCGGGCATAGGAGAGGTCGTGGTTGGTGGAGCAATCGCCGGTGTCCCTCCAGACCCATGCCAGGTGATAGAACCCGTCCGGGCCACGCTTCGGGCCGTGGAAATAGGCGTTCATCTTTCCTTCGCCTGAGGTCAGAGGAGTGTCCAGCAGCCTGCGCCAGCGTTTCCGGGAGACGTCATAGACGTTGTAGATCTGGTCGCCCTTTCCACTGCCGCCGTCCCGGTAGGTGAAGATCAGCTCATTGCCAGGACCCTCCATGAACACGGGATACGTGAGCCGCGATTCGCGCTCGCCCACCATCGCCGGTATGCGCTCCATGCTGTGGATGTCGAAGGGTTTGCGGGAGCGGAAGTAGACCAGGGGATCCCCGTGCATGTTGCCGCTGACGTGCAGAAACCCCCCGCGGTCAATAGCCATCGTGACGTAGTTGTGGCTGTCCCAGCCCAGTTTCTCGGGCAGGCGGGCGAACTGCCAGTCGCTGGAGTCCCGCGTCCGCACGCCCAGTGTCATCTGCCTGTCGGCATCGTAAAACGCCACGAATTGCCTGCTGCCGTGCGTCAGCAGACAGAATCCCACCGGATGCCCGGACCAGACGGGCATGATATCCTGGCACTCTTCCGCACGCGCCTGACGGCAGAGCAGGACAAAAACCGCCACGGAGGCTACCGCGAGCAGCCTGAACATCGGATCCTCCTCCTGAGGGATGCTGACGGGCATCTTCAGCACGGCGCGAGGAGACACCCCCATAGGCCACGGCAAGGCTTGCACCGGCAGCCTTCTCACCCGGCATCCCCCGGATACTTAGCCATGCGTCATTCCACTGCCTTCCCTTTCACGGAGAGGCCCGGAAAAGCCAATCCTCTGGCAATGCCGTGGACCAGAGTTTGCTAGTAGCGCCATTCCAGGTCGTCACTATGTCTCCTGTGTTCCCAGAACCTCTTGGGCTACGCTGGTCGAGTAGCGCGCCGCAGGCGCGCGTATCGAGACCGCACCGGCCGCACCCGTGGTTTCGACTCGTCCGGCTGCGCCGGGTGGCTCAACCACCGTGGAGGGGAGTTCCGGGACTTGCGATTCCCGGAACTTTTTAGCGGGTATTCCCGGCGTACCCGCAAGACATCTTTCCCTTTGTCGAAACAGCGCAGTCCGTGGGGAGGGTCAGACGCTCGGGGTATTCGTGCAAAAAAGCACAAAGTCAGATAATATCCCTGCGGGGGCGGACCAGACCGGGTATCATTGTGCAGGGCCGGTCACGCCCGCGCCCCCGATTACGGACGGAGAACAGTCTCGCCTATGGATTTCATCATACCGCTGTTCACGGAGGACACCGTCGCCCACACCGTGCTCATTCTGGGGCTGGTGGCGGCGCTGGGGCTGCTGGTGGGCAGCATCCGCATCTTCGGGATCAATCTGGGCATCGCCGGGGTGCTGTTCGCCGGGCTGGCGTTCGGGCATTTCGGTCTGGGCATTAACGAGCACGTCCTGGAGTTCGCCAAGGAGTTCGGGCTGATCCTGTTCGTCTACACCATCGGAGTGCAGGTGGGGCCGGGGTTCACGGATTCTCTCAGGCGCCAGGGGCTTCCCCTGAACATCATGGCGGCCAGCGTGGTGCTACTCGGCGTCGCAATGACGCTGGCGGTCAGCCATTTCGGCAAAATAGACATCAAGGCGGCCGTGGGACTGTATTCCGGCGCCGTGACCAATACGCCCAGCCTGGGCGCGGCCCAGCAGGCGCTGAAGGACATCCCCGGCCTTCCCGCCGAGGCCGCCAAGCTCCCCGGTCTGGGTTACGCCATCGCCTATCCGTTCGGCATCATCGGCATCATCCTGACGATGCTGCTGGTGCGCGTGCTATTCCGGGTCAACGTTGCTCAGGAGAGCGAGCAGATCGCGCGCATCCAGCGACCGGCCGTCCCGCCGCCTGCCAATGCCAATCTAGAGGTCACGAACCCGAATCTGGACGGCCTGCGCATCCGCGACATCCCGGGGCTTGCGGAATCGGGTGTGGTGATCTCGCGCATCCTGCACGAAGGAAAACTGGAGGTGGCGCATCCCGAGACGGTCATGCGGCTGGGAGATGTGCTGCAC
>CALCJH010000195.1 GCA_937967775.1 uncultured bacterium
GGCCGATACCTCTTGGTTTCCTGCGCGGGTGGTTGCCGGATTACGGGGGAGAAGCGTATTCCCGCAGCCGGGCCTTCGCCGTATCTATCGGCAAGACAGCGCCGCTCCTGCAGGGGAACGATCCGGGCAGGTGAAAAATCAGCGCGGGACGGAAGCCGCGGGATCTCCGCCCACGGCCGGACGCAGCAGCACGATCTCCACCCGGCGGTTACGGAGGCGGGTGGCCTCGCTGGCATTAGACGCGGCCGGGTGTTGGTCTGCGTATCCCGCTGCGGAAAGCCGCTTTGCAGGGATGCCCTGCTGAATGAGAAAGCGCACTACTTCCGTGGCGCGCGCAGTTGAGAGTTCCCAGTTTGTGGCGAACGGCCCGGAACGCACTGGCAGACTGCAGGTGTGCCCTTCCACGCGCACATCGTTCGGCGTTTCGCGGATAAGTGACGCGATCCCTTTGAGGATCTCCTGCGCCTCCGGCCGGATCCTTGCCTCGCTAACCGCAAAAAGCACGCGGTCGGAGAGCAACGTGATGACCAGTCCCCGCTCATCGGAGCCCAGAAGCACTTTCCCTTCAAGCCCCTGACGCTGGATCTCACTTTTTAGGCCCCGGATGAGCGAATACGGGACTCCCGCCACGCTCCCGCCCGCCTCTAGCGGTCTGATGCCTGCTCCTCTCGATACTCCGTGGGCGGCCAGCCCCCTGCCCTGGTGCTCTTCACCAAAACCGCTGCGGATGGAAAGCGCCACCTCCTGAAATCGCGCCAGATTCAGGATGGACATGGAGTAAAGCATGATGAAGAAGGCCATCAGAAGGGTGATCATGTCCGCGTAGGTAAGCAGCCAGCGCATCGGGCCACCGCTATCGTGGCCGCCCTCACCCGCCGGTTTTCCCGCTGACAACCGGGCGCGCATCTCTCAGGCCGCCCGTCTCTCCATCTCGCGGGGATTCTCTTCGCGCAGGCGCGCCGCCCGGTTCTGCAGTTCGGGAGAGAGGAACGCCAGCATCTTCATCTGCACCATCCGCGGATTGTCTCCGCACTGGATGGCCAGCACGCCCTCGATGATCATCTCGTAGATGGCTGCCTCCTGTTCGGAGCGGTAGCGCAGCTTGTTGCTGATGGGCAGGAAGAAAAGGTTGGCCAGCATCACGCCGTAAAGAGTGGCCAGAAACGCCGCCGCGATGGCCGGGCCCATCTTGCCGGGCTCGCTCAGGCTTTTCAGCATGTGGATGAGCCCCATCACCGTCCCGATGATACCCATCGTGGGCGCGAATCCTCCAGCGGTGGCCATCAGGTCCGCTCCGCGGCGGTGGCGCTGGAGCATGGAGGCGATGTCTGTCTCCAGGATCTCGCGGATGAGCTCGGACGGAGTGCCATCCACCACCAGCTCGATGCCCCGGCGCATGAAGCGGTTCTCCAGCCTGCGCGCGCTGGTTTCCAGCCCCAGAATCCCTTCCTGGCGGGCGCGGCGGGCAAAGTCAACCATCGTATTCACAACGGCAAGGGGATCCATGCGAGGAGAGTGCAGACCCAGGCGCAAGTACGTGGGCAACCTCCGGATCTCCTCCAAGGAGACGGTGACACAGGTGGCTCCCAGTGTCCCGCCCAGAACGAGCACCAGGGGCGAGACCAGCACCAGGTCGGCGGGATGGCCTCCTTCCAGAATGAGCGCCGTGAGCAGTGCTCCCCAGGCCAGGGCGAGCCCCGCGATGGTAGCCAGATCCACTATCCCGTCCCGCGTCCTGCCTGGGCGCCGGGGCCCGAAGACCTCTGGCCGCGTGTTACGCCGCATGGCCGCTCTCCCTGCTGGCCGTCAAGGGACCTCCACTGATGGTTCTGCGGAAGGCGATGATCCGCTCCACGACCTCCTCCACGGACTCCCGCACCATCAGCTTCCGCCCGGTGGTCAGGCTGATGACAGTGTCCGGCGTCCTCTCGATGAACTCGATGAGGTCAGGGTTCACCATCAGGGGGGAATCGTTGATGCGTGTCAGCTCTATCATCCGCTCACCGGGGCTGGAAGGGAGCCGGGCCGGCGGCCCGGCTCCCGGTGAGGAGATCCTCACTGTAATTTATCGGCTGTCGGGACGGGTCTGGCTCAGGGCTTTACCGCTTGAGCTGCACCAGCTCCTGCAGCACCTCGTCCGACGTCGTGATCAGTCGCGCGTTCGCCTGGAAACCGCGCTGAGCCACGATCATGTTCGTGAACTCCGTGGGCAGATCCACGTTGGAAAGCTCAACAAATCCGGCCGTGATGCGGCCGCGGCTTCCCAGAGTGGGGATCCCCACCTGGGCCAGACCGGAGTTGGAGCTTTCCAGCCAGAGGTTGTTGCCTGCCCGCGTCAGACCGGCGGGGTTGCGGAAGTCCGCCATGGCAAGCTGTGCCAGCGACTGGGTTATGCCGTTGGTGAACCGGCCGGAGATCACGCCATCCTTGCCGATGGCGATGCTCTCAAGGGTTCCCAGCGCAAGCCCGTCCTGCCGGAGAGCCTGCACGTCAGGGGCTCCCGCTAGCTGGCTGAGGTTGCCGAAGTTTACCCTAAACTGCAGGGGATTGATGGCTCCGTGCGGCTGCGCCAACGTCAGGCTCACCCCGATCTCCGTCGTCAAAGGCTTGCCGTTTGCATCGAACCCGATCGTCCCGCTGCCCATCGGGACCCCCGTGCCGTCCAGCGTGGTGTAGCCGACGCCGAAAACATCCTGCAGGGTGTATCCCACTCCGGTGGAGAGAGAGATGTTCCCCCCGCTGCCCTTGACGAGCGACTGCAGACTGATTTTGCCGTTCGTGGCGGTGGCCACCACACCGGCGCCCGAACTATTGATCTTCTGGACTACGGTTGCGGCCGTGTCCGTGGGCAGGATGTTGACCGTCACCCCGTTGATGGTCAGCGTGTTGGCCGAAGCGGGCGGACGGAAGAAGTTTCCGGTGCCGCTGGTGGAACCCGCGCTCAAGCCAAGAGCGCTGAGAGCTGCGGCGCTGGACGATGCCGAGATGCGGATAAGGCTCTCGGAGCCCTCCGTCGTGTTCGTCAGCACCAGCTGTCCGGCGGCGTTCACCGAGGCCGAGACCTTCAGCGGAGCGACCACACTCGCGAAAGCGGTGTCAATGGCCGCCACCACCTGAGCCGGAGTCATCCCGTCGAGCAGCGTAGCCGTCGCGATGGGATTGCCACTGGCATTCTCAAAAACCAGGTCCGACGGCCCGGCCAGGGAGATACCGCCGGATATGTCCTGCGTGCCGGTCACCCGCGCGGCGCTTGTCGCTCCGGGCACCACCGTAGCCGGGGTTGCCGGTGCTCGCTCGGGCGAATCGGCAAACCACATCCAGTTGCTGTCCTGGTTGGTCTTCACGAAGCTGATCACCAGAGGATGCTTCACGCCCTGGCTGTCGAACACCGTGACCGACATCTGCTGCATCGTCCCAGGGGTGCTCTCCGCGTTCAGGTTGCCGCCCACCTCCACGAGCGATGTGGCCCTTGCAAGGGCCGTCTGGCCGATGAAAATCTGAATCCTGGAGCTGGGCTCGATCAGCCGGCTGGTATCAATGGCGCCGGTCTGCGGATCGGCGGTCCACCCCAGCACATACAGGCCGGTACCCGTCGAGACCAGGTTGCCTGCGGAGTCAATGTAGAACGAACCATCCCGTGTGTAATACTTCTGCGAGCCGTCGCTCGTGATCAGGAATCCATTGCCCTCGATGGCGACGTCCGTGCTTTTGTTGGTGGGCTGCATGGAGCCCTGCCTTAGATCCGGATCGGCGGAGCCCACAGAGACGCCTAGGCCCACCTGGAACGGGTTCGTCCCTCCGATACCGGTCTGGGTGGGTTGGGTGGCCGGGCGGAGAGTCTGAGAGATGGCGTCCTTGAAGACGATCCTGTTGGCCTTGAAGGCGATGGTGTTGACGTTGGCCACGTTGTTTCCGATGATATCCAGCGCCGTCTTGTGCGCCTGGACACCGGAGACTCCGTTGAACATCGCTTGAAGCATGATGCGACCTCCGAAGGGAAACCGACCGACGCCGGTTCCCGCTGTGTCCTTCCGTGAAATCCGTGCGCTCCCGCCGTCGCAGGCGGAAGCTCGCTCAATGAAAGCAAACGGACGGAATGGCGGGAACCTTTAGGGGGAGCAGAGGAGGGCGTAAAAAAGCGACCGCCGCCGCTGCTCGTGGGAGCGCGGCGGCGGTCCGGTCAGTCAGTCGAACGCGGAACAGTCCTGTTTGTTACTTCCTGCGACGAATGAGCATCGCGCCGAGCCCCATGGACAGAGCCAGGATGCTGGCGGGCTCGGGAACGCAGCAGGAGGTCAGATTGTCCACCGACAGCGAGACCGGCTGCCCGCTGACGGAGCCCAGCTTGATGGCCACGACCACCAAGCCCTGGCTCGTGATAATGCCGCCATTTCCGCCGGGCATCGGGCTCAGGCCCACTGCCTGCCAGTCCCACTGAGTGGGCGGGTTCAGGCCCCAGGAGTCCTTCTTGAAGGCGATGTCGGCCGCCGCGCCGGTATCGATCTTGTTGACGATGGCTGCAGCCGGAGTCCCGGGCGCCACGCTGAATAGCATGATCTCCGCCCAGCCCGCGCTGCCGATGTTGCCGGACCAGAACCCGTTCACAGTGGACACCCAGCCCACAGGGCACTCATACACCTGATACCAGCCAAAGCTGCCCTGGCCGCCCGCATTCAGGGAGGCCGTAGCTTCGGGAGGAGTGGGGCCGTTGTTGGTAATTGCCCAGTTGTTGCCGGAACTCCACGGAGCGGCCCAGCGGGTCCAGCTGGCCTCTCCCGCGGAGAAGTCACCATTCACGATGCCCGCGAAAGCAGAGCTCCCGACGACCACCATAGCGGCTGCAAGAAGCAGAACCCTTCTCATCTTCACCTCTTCCTTTCCTCTGTCTCCTTATTACCTTCCCGGCCCGTCCGGCGTCCGGGTCGCCGCCGCGCGGCTGCGTTGAGGGTCAACCAGAATCCGCGGAGGCCAACGATCTTCTACCCTTACCCTCTCGTCGCTCAAAAAGAGCGCCGCAGGCCGCCGCGCAGTCGGCCGTTCTCCAGACGCAAACCAGCACTGTAACTTAACGGTAACTCTCTACCGCTGCCCTGTCAAGCCGACCGTATGCAAATCTAGCAATTGTACGGGTATGCCCGTTTGAACGTCCGCAGACAGAGCACGGCGCAGTACGGCGGGATTGCCGTCGTCAAACAGAGCCATAAAGCCGGCTCGGGACCAGCCAGCGCAAGGGAGTCTGCCAGAAAGATGCGCAGCGCGGAGAGGGCCAGCCACGCCCAACCGGCAAGCCGCAGCATCCTGATGGCCGTCGGAGAGGTAAAAGCCGATGCCCCCGCCGGATCCGGCCGTCGCGTAACAGCCACCGCCGCAAGCCACGGAGGCACAAGCGCCCCGGCTGTGAGCACCAGCGCAACGGGAAGGCTTTCCGTCTTCTGTAGAAGCGCAATCAGCGGCCACTGCAGCGCCGCGGCGGCGCACGCTCCCGCTGTGAAGGCAAACGGATTCAACGCTGTCCTCCGTGCGGACGCCGAGCCGCCTCAGGCAAAGTCGCAGAGACTCTGCACATATTCCCGGCTGCTATCGGCTGCCCAGGCGTCCAGCTCAGCCGGATCCTTGAGCTGCTGTCCCCGCATGCGGGGCACCACCAGATATCCGCAACGCAGGTCCGGAAGCGCCGTCATATCGCCCCACAGCTTCTCGAACTGCGCC
>CALCJH010000196.1 GCA_937967775.1 uncultured bacterium
CGCACCTCTTCCGCGTGTCCCAGAACGTCGTCGGTTTCCCGCAGTTCCCTTTCGACCTCCTCCGGTTTGAGAGACCGCTGGGCGAAGCGGGTGCGGCTCTGGCGTTCCCGTTCGGCTTCCCGGTCCCATTCCCGATGGAGCTCCTGGGCGGGTGCTGATTCTGACAGTTCGAGACTGAGTTGGGGACCGCGGGAGCGCTGGTCGCTGAAAAACAGAGCATTGGCCAGCGCTTCGGCCAGAGTCTTGCCGTCCGCGGGCACAGGCACATAGGTTCCCAACGCCCGGTGAATCTGCTGCGCTTTCCTCACGATCACCCGCAACACCGCCCCGTCAACCGGGTTGTCCTGCCCGTAAAGCAGGATAGCCCGAACTTTGGGGGAAAACTGCCCATACCTGTCTACGCGCCCCTCGCGCTGCTCCAGACGGTTCGGGTTCCAGGGCAGATCGTAGTGCACGCAGGCGTTGAACTTCTCCTGCAGGTTGATTCCTTCTGAAAGGCAGTCCGTGGCAACCAGCACGTGCGGCTGCTCCACGGGAATTTCCTCGATTCGGGCGCGCCGCTCGTCGTCGGGCATCCGACCGGTGACGCAACAGACGTGCACCTCTTCGGACAGGTGACGGCGAAGCCGTTTAGCCACATACTTGGCCGTGTCCACGAACCGACACCAGACTATGGGAGAAAAGTCTTCCCCCAGAAGCTCACGCACATGCTTTGCACAGGAGAGCATCTTAGAATCGTCTGTTCCATTCATCAGATGCCGTGCCCGTCGCCTGAGCTCGCGCAGGGTGGAGGCTACGTCGCAGTCCCTGAATCCGTTGTCGTCGGGTGGTTCCGCGGCTACCACCTCATCCCACCGGGTTTGCTCCGAGGACTCCATCACCTCGTCCAAAATATCTGGCTCCTCCCCGGCGGCGGCAACGCGGCGCTCCAATGCTTTTTCGATAGCTGCCACCGCCGCAGCCGGGCTGGACATTACGCTGCGGAGCAGGCTAAGCGCGCCGAGGTAACGGAAGCGGCGCCTGTGCTCGGCCAAGGACGAGCCGGAAAGCACTATGGACCGGCAGAAGTCGTACGTTCGATTGTAGAGGTCGGAGAAGGGAGCAGAGAGCGTGTACGTAACGTCGAGGGATTCCCGCTCAGGGAAGCAAAGATCGGCGCTGTTCTCCCGGGACAGCCAGTCCTTCTTGATGTCTCCTCGGGTGCGCTGGACAAAATGCCGGGCAAGTGTGGTGCGCTGAGAGTCGCTGAGTGTGGAGGTGTCCCAACTTTCAAACTCCGGATTCAGCAGCCGCAGAAGCGAAGAAAAGGCCTGCTCGATGCCGCTGTGAGGCGTGGCCGTCAGAAGAATAAGGTGTCGTTCAGGAGTTTTTCTTGCCACCTCCCGCAAAAGGCGATGCCTCTCCTGCTGCGCACGGTTGTTATCCGAAGACTCGGCCGCTCCGTGCACCTCATCCACGATAATGAGGTCGGGACAGAACTCAAGGAACTGGTGACGGTTCCGTTCCGTCTTCACAAAGTCTATGCTGGCCACAGTGAAGGGAAAGCGTTTATAGATGCTCAGGGAAGCCGGCGTACGCCTCTCCAGCTGGCCGATGGTGCCGGAGCGCACCACTTCAGCCTCGATGTGGAATTTTTGCCGCAACTCCTGCTCCCATTGATCGCACAGATAAGGTGGGCAGAGCACGCACAGGCTTGTGATCTCGCCACGGTCCAGCAGCTCGCGTGCCACCAACAGTGCTTCGATGGTCTTCCCGACGCCCACGTCATCGGCAATGAAGAGCCGGACAGGATTCAGCTTCAGGGCCATAAGAAGCGGCACGAACTGGTACACACGGGGGCGCAAGGAGACTCGCCCGAGAGATCGAAACGGGGCGGCCGCTTCGCGCAGATTCAGCCTGGCTGCGTCCCAGAGCAGCCGGGCGCTCTCGGCGTCGGCGACGTGGTGCGGCTCGGGCAAGGGGAAGCTGGACGCTTCCACCCTCTCAGTCGAAAGCTCGTATCCTATGAGATTCGAGTGGTCTTTCAGGATGCCGACGATGTCCTCGTCGCCTCCGGCCAGCGGCCGAAGAAGAAAGACGCTCTGGTCACAGCCCGGCATCAGGACCCAGTCGCGCTCTCGGCACCGCACGACAGAACCCGGCAGCAGCATCTTTATCCTCCCTTACCTGCGGACGGAAACGGGGCATGCTGATTTTCCTCAAAGGGTGTCCAAATCCGCGGAGCAGCGATATTTTGGCTTCTCGGCGCCCTCGTTCCTCCCCCGTCCTAAATCTCAAGGCCTGCTTACTCACAAGCGCAAGTTCATTCTAACAGGGTCCCCTGAAAGACGTTGTGAGACCGAGCCAGTCCTGTCCGAGTGCTCCGGAATACTGTCGAGACTCAGCCCGTGGAGCATCTCCCGCGTCAGGTGCTTCGGAGACAGTGCCTCGACTGCTGGCACAGGCTGGAAAGCGCGGCGCGGTTCATCTCCAGCGTGGAGCGCGGGAGGTTACGGGCACGACACAACTACAGGAACCCGGCAACAGCCTCGCTGACCGTTGCATGCCCCTGCAAGAGAACAAGAGGGACAATCTCTGCCATCACACTGACATCCTAGTATCGAGAGAGGCGACGTCTGGCAGATGTGAAGGGGGCGACGTCAGGGGTTGTGGGACGGCGCTTCGCTCAGCCTCAGGCGCGAGTCTTTCAGGCAGATGACGCGTTGGAGGAAGAAACCTGCCTCGCGCTCATTCGCCACCGTCCTCCCCCTAACGAACGGATTAGTAGAGGTTGGAAAGCGCCCTCGGAGGGAATCGAACCCCCGACGCCCTCCTTAGGACGGAGGCGCTCTGTCCACTGAGCTACGAGGGCAGATGGCCGGGCCTTGCCCGGTGCATGGCTCTGGCAGGCCCCCTGCGCCTGAGGACCCGCCGCCGGTAAAAACAAGCGCGCCCGGAGGGATTTGAACCCCCGACTTCAAGGTCCGCAACCTTGCGCTCTATCCCCTGAGCTACGGGCGCACCACACACTCGGCCGCCATCGGGCCGCCGCTACGGGAGTATACCACCGCAGGCAGGCATCGTCAATCGTCGGCCCTAGAGCGAGAGCGTTGGTCTCCGGACTCCCTGTCTCTCAGGTGGGACAAGCGCCATCGGCGCTGCTGCTCTCGCGTCCACCCTCGCCGATCGCCGTCGCACGTCACCCGAATGGCCGCCACCGGACCGCCGGCGGGACAGTTGTTCTCGCAGATGCCACATCCTACGCAACGAACCTCATCCACGTGCGGCCGCCTGCCCCCCCCTTCCTCCTGCCAGTAGATGGCCTGATATGAACACACCTCGTCACACACCAGGCAGTCCTTGCCGGACTCCCACACCACGCACACGCTGCGGTCTATGACGGCCCGGCCGATGTAGAGATGATCCTTCTCCTTCACCGTGAACGGGCGGATCGCTTCCGTCGGACAAACCTCTCCACACAGATTGCAGTTCTGAACGCATTCTCCCACCCGGGGCATCAGCACCGGGGTCCACACTCCGCCGAGCCCCCCTTCCAGCAGCGCGGGCTGCAATCCATTTGTGGGACAAACCTTCATACACGCGCCGCACCGGATGCAGCGCTCACGGAACAGCTCTTCCGGCACGGAGCCGGGCGGACGGATGAGACCCTGCCGCACAATGTGCGACACTCCGTCCCGCGTGGGCCGCGCGGCCAGCTCCGTGCGCGCGGCAAAAGCCCAGAGAGCTCCAAGCCCCGCAGCGGCCAGCAATCTTCTGCGGTCCAGGTCCAGCGGAACACTTTCCGTGCGCACCGCAGGAGCCACGCACACCGCATCGCGCGGGCAATCGTCGACGCAGGAGTAGCAGTAAATGCACTCGGACGGGTCGTTCACCTGCCCTCCGCCGGAGACGGAATTCATCCGGCAGTCCAGCCGGCAAAGGGTGCACTCCCGGCACGCCGCCGAGACCTTTCTGCGGAACACGCTGATGCGGGCGATCACTCCCAGCAGAGCCCCCAGCGGACACAGCGAGCGGCACCAGAATCTCCGCGAGAGAATCCCTCCCGCCAGGATCGCCGTCAGGATGATCAGCGCGGCCAGGTTCGAGCGGAAGTGCGCCTGCGCCTCAGGAAGCACGGACCTTGAGGCGCTTTCAATGACAGGACCGGCCACGGGCAGACGTTCAAGATACCCGGAAGCCCATTGAACCGGGGCGAACACCCCGAGCGTCAGGCTGCGCGTCAGGAGTGGCAGAGGATCCAGGAACCAGACCACCTGCGCTCCCATCAAAGCCGTGACCGCCACCCCGGCCAGCACATAGTATTTCAGCCGGGGCCAGGAGCGCTCCGAGGTGGTCCGTCTGTAGCGACGCTGGCGGGTCAGGTGGTCGCATGCGTCTATACATGTGCCCAGGGGACACACCCACCCACAGAACGCCCGCCCGAACAGCAGCGCCAGAACAAGCACCGGAACCGCCCACAGAAAGACGGGCAACAGCAACGACCGGGCCGCCAGCATCGAGGACAGCGCCGCGAGGGGATCCAGCCGGAGGAACAGATCCACCGGAACGCCGCCCCTCAACCGCAGCTCTCCACCGCCTGCCCAGTCCACGCTGCCAAGCGCCAGCAGGAACAGAGCAAGGAATGCGGTCAGGGAAAAGAGTTGCGAGGCGCGGCGCGCAAGTCTCATCCGCGCGCCCTCGGTGCGTGATGACCCATCAGACGCGGGTCACCTCGATGCGCGCAAGATCCCCCACACCCAGACCCAGGTCCTGCGCCCTGTTGATATAGGCGACATTCGCAGGCTTGAGGCCGAATAGCGTGCTTGCGTAGGCGTCCGCCGCCACCGGATCCCGCGAGACGATCACCTCCCGCGGATCGGCTGTCTCACCCGGCCCCTTCGGACCATTCGTCAGCAGGATGCGCGTGGCATCCACCACCGTCAAATGGATGGGCACCGCAGTGGCGTAATCCGCGATGTACTGGTGCAGATCTGGACCTGTGTGCCACGCCTGCCGGTTCCAGTTCACCCCCATCAGGTTCTTCAGCCCCAGAGTCAGCTCCGTTGCTGAATGGTGCTTGGCCTTGGGCATGTTGATCAGAACATCCGCGTCCCGCACGATGCGCGCCACCGTGTCCCGCTTCATCAACCGGCCGCGAGGGACATCCAGGGGAACGTAATCGGACTGGCTGGAGCCCGCGATCACCTCCGCTCCCGCCTCGGAGGCCGCCCGTCCTATGCCCGTCATGGCCAGCACCTGCGCCGCGGGCCGATCTATGGTGTGCTCGAACACGATCACCCGTCCCGCGCCGTGCTTCAGGCACAGACGCGTCATCGCCGCCACCAGAGCGGGATCCGTGGTGGCCGCCTGCGGCGGCGTTCGCGACCATGCGGCGTTCGGCTTCAGGACCACCGTGGCCCCCTTAGGGATAAAGCCCAGTCCTCCGCTCGCCTCGATGGCCGCCTCCAGGCAGGCGGCCGCATCGTCACCGTGCCCGACGAAGACCTTCCCCCGGACGTCTTCAGGAAGAAGAGGAGCCAGAGCGGATGCGGTCCCGGTGCGTCCGGGCGGAGTGTCACTTCCGCGCCCGCACCCGTGCAACGCCAGCCCACCGCAGGCCAGACCCGTCAGTTCCAGGAATCGCCGTCTGTCCATCCTCGACCTCCGCGAGTCGCCCCGCCCTCTTTCAACGGACTCTGGATGCGTTCTGCTCCAGCACCTTCACGAAACCCAGCGCCTGATTACGCGCCGCCGCCGAATCCTCATAGACCACAACGGTCAGGAAGTAACGTCCCTCGATGGCATAGGCCGTGGTGGTCCCGGAGCCCGACGTCGCGAACCTCTTGAACTCCCCACGCGGAGGCGCGGACTTCATCTCCATCCGGTACCTGTCACCCAGGAACGCCTTCGCTGCCCGGTTAGAGGTCATCGTATGCGCCGTGACCTCGACCAAACGGTCCCCCTGCGCGTACATCCGGCGCAGAGCCTCGGTCACCCCGGCGCGGGTGTAGACCTCGTAGCCGCCGTTGTAGATATCCACGATCCCGTCGCCCCGGGCATATACCGTGGCGTCCGGAACGGCGCGCCAGGCGTTGATGCGGTCCGGAGCGATCTTCACCAGGTCCTCTCTGGCCGCCAGACAGGCTCCCGCAGCCGCCAGCAACACCGCAGCGACCAGGAAACGCCTGACCATCACCCGATCCTCACGATGTCCATCCGGGCCGGGTCATCCGTGCCCAGCCCGTAGCGGGCCGCGGTGGCGATCCACTTCGGCTCCCGTCCGGACTCCGCCAGCGAC
>CALCJH010000197.1 GCA_937967775.1 uncultured bacterium
GAGTCCGCGGCCGCCTCTGATCTGGGACGCTCTGATGCCGTATGCCAGAACAGCCGCCCACTGGCGCTGCCGCAGCGACAAGGGATATTTCACCAACCTGACCTTCGTGCTGACGGATGGACGCCAGATGTCCGTTCCGAACGACATCCCCTACTTTAAACCGCTGTGGAGGTATCACGGCGGCGGATCCTACTGGTTCAACACCCGGCTTGGCGTGGTAAACGTGCCGGGAGGACGCAAGCGGAACGTGGTGTATACGGGGAAGCTGGACTCCATCCCGGAACCGTCGCGGATGACAGTGATGTATGAGCCCGGCTATTTCCACAGCTCGGAAGCGTTTTCCATCGCGCAGTCCCAGAGGACGCTCACAAGCACCCAGTACCGGCAGGTGGCCCGCTCTATGGCGCTGTTCGCCGACGGTCATGCCCGGGAGATGCCTTACGCGGAGTGGCGCACCTGGTCCTACGAGTACACGGACACCATCTGCGGCCCTTACCAGTAAGGGAAGCGCTTCACCACGCCAGCGACGCAAGGATCTGGCGGAAAGCCGGTTCGTATCGCTGATGGTCGGAAGCGGGAGCCAAGAAAGTGATCACCACGAGCCATCCGCCCTTGCGCAGGATCCGCTGGGTCATCACGACAGCCTTACCCTCAAGCCGGCCCCTGCAGGCCACCTCGTAGGACTCCACGCCCTGCAGTCCGATGGGGACCTCCTCATCGCGGGTGACGACGGGATTCTCCAGCGCACGCGGGATCTGGCGGGTGAATCCGGACACAATGGCGCGCAGAGTGAGGTCGGTCTTCACTGAATCCGATTGAACGAGGATGACGGGGAAATCCGCTTCCGAGCCGAGCGGGCGGCACTGTGCCTGTATATATTCGGGCTGCTCCGCGAACGCCCATCCAGCCGGAGCTTTCAGGCGAAGCCCCGCCCCGCGGATGGCGATCTCGGCGAGTCCCCGCTCCGCGGATGGGGCAGGAGGAGGCGCGGAGGGAATGACCTCCTTACGAGAAGAGGGGCGCACCCCGCATCCCGCCAACGACAGGAGAGCCAGGAGTGCTGCAATGATGCTCTTGTGATCCAAGGCCGGTAGGACGGGTCTCCCGTGATGTTCGCGGCTGCGCCCAGGGAACCGGGAAGCGCGGCCGCTTAGTTTCGCGAAAGTACCTTCGCCCGGGGCGCACGCATTCCCTTCCCGTTGGCGCAGGACGTCAAGGCGGGATCACGGCAGGAGGCACAGGAGCACCACTGGACGCGCGCGGCGGTGCGGTGCATGTCCCCGGACTGGAGGTGCGCGCGCCCACGATCGCCGCAAACAGGATCGCGATAAGGATGACGGCAATCACCGCTTTGCGGCCGGAGCGGGAAGCATCAGGCATCGCCAGAAACCTCCGTGCGGGCGAGAGCGGATTCCAGATTGGCGGCGAGCTGCCCGGCCGTCTGATAGCCCACCCAAGCGCCCAGCAGCCGGCCGCGAGCGATGAGCATCAGCGCCGGGATGGACTGCACATCGAAGGCATCCGCCAGCTCCGCATTCTGATCCACATCCAGGGACACCACGCGCAGACGGCCCGCGAAGAGACCTGCCACCTCTTCCAGCACAGAGCGCATCATCCGGCAGGGGGCGCACCAGGCAGCGGTAAAGTCCACAAGAACGGGAGCGTCGTGAAGAAGCACAAGCTCCTCGAACTGGCAAGTCCCGATCGCCGTTACCGCGCTCTTTTCCTGGCTCATCCGCTGAGACACCTTTCCGGCGCGGCCGTGCGTTCGCGCCTCACGAAGACAAGAACGCGCGGCAGGCGTGCAAGACTCCCGGCCAGGGACAAGACGCGCCCAAAACCAGCATCAATGCGAGTGGGCGGCGGGGGCCTTAGCAGGGGACTGAGCGGGAGCGGCGGCAGGAGTAGACGGCTTTGCAGTTTTCTTGGTGACGCCTTTTGTGACCACCAGGATACTGACACGGCGATTGCCAGGATCGGAAGGCTGCAGGCCCCGCCGCGGACGCGTGGAGGCATAACCACGCACCTCTGTGATCTGCCCCGGGCGCAGGCCGCTCTGCTCCAGCACACGGCGGGCGCTGTTGGCGCGGTCCGCAGAGAGCTCCCAGTTGGTGTATGAGTCTCCGCGGTTCAGCCGGCGGTTATCCGTGTGACCCTCCACAACCACACTGTTTGGAAGTGATTTCAGCTCACCCGCAATCCTGGTGAGCAGGCGACGGGTTGCGGGTTTGATAGCCGCGCTGGCACTGTTGAAGAACAGCGACTCTCCCCCGTCCACCAGGTCTATCCGCAGCCCCTCGTCCGCCAGCTGGATATCCACATTCTTCTTCAGGTCTTTGAACTCGGGAGCGCTAAGGACGACATGCTCCAGAGTCTCCTTGGCCTCGCTGAGGCGCTCCTTCTCGTCCGCCTCGCGAGCCGAGGTGAGCGGCTCCTTCTCTTTGCCTGCCCCTTCTCCCTCTCCCAGCGGGAACGGAGCGTTCCCCTGACGAACCGCCTCCATGAATCCGATGGGGTCGCTGAAATAGCCTGCCACCGCGTCCTTGATGTTCTGGCTGAGCCCCACGATCCACATAACAAGAAAGAACGCCATCATCGCGGTGACGAAGTCGGCATAGGCCACCTTCCAGGCACCGCCATGGTGCCCGTGATGCGCTTTCTTCTTCTTGATGATTCGGATCTCGCCCGTTTCCTTGGCCATACGAGTGTCAGGTGCTGCGGGAGATCATCAGGCGGCTTTCTGCTGTGCGGACGCTCCTCCGCCCTTGCAGACCTCTTCCATTTGAGCGAACGACGGTCTGAGTTCCGGCTCAATGTTGCGGCGGGCGAACTCGACGCAGACCAGCGGCACATCCCCGCGGGCGAACGCCACTGTGGCGTTCTTGATGCAGGCTAGATACTGAGACTCCGCATGGGCAATGGCTTCGGTCGCCTTTGCGAGCGGCGCGAAGATCCCGTAAGCCAGCAGCACCCCGAGGAAGGTTCCGACGAGAGCGGCGCCCACCTTCTCGCCCACCTGCTCGGGCGGCCCGCCTATGGACTGCATCGTGATGACAACCCCCAGCACCGCAGCCACGATTCCAAACGCGGGCATGGCATCTCCAACCGTGGAAAGGATGCGGGAGGTCTTCATCGCCTCTTCGTGCGAGACCTCGAGGTCTATCTCCATGAGATCGGACAGGCTGTAGACGTTCACCCCACCCATCGAGACGAGCTTCAGGGTATCCGCGAAGAGATTGACGGCGTGATGATTGCGGAGGAAGGATGGATACTTCCGGAAGATCTCGGACTCGTGGGGGTTCTCCACATGCTTTTCCAGCTCCACCAGACCCTGCTTCCGGGCCAAGGAGAAGGTGTCATACATGACCTGGAGCAGTTCAAGGAAGACGGCAGGCCGGTAGGGGTTCCCTTTCAGCAAACTGATGACGGATTTCAGAACGGCGACAGCGCCTTTCGGGGAGTAGCCCACGACCACGCTCCCAAGCGCCGCTCCTCCGATGATGATGAATTCGGAGATCTGGTTCAGGGCGGCCACTTTGCCGCCATGCATCGTGTAGCCGCCCAGAATACTGCCGAAGAGTATCGCTATGCCAAGCAGAACAGACAAGTCAGACCTGACCCCCGTCAGGAGCGCCGGGGCGCTGAGCAGGCAGCATACAGTCCTGGCCGCCGCAGTGCGCCCTCGATGCCGTGTTGAGTTCCAGCAGAGCCCGTAGGCCCCTGCCACGCCGTCCTGAATTGCCTTTCCATTTTTAGGGCGCAAAAGGCAATGGAATCTTCCGGTTCCGGCAGCCGTCTGCAACCGGGAGGAAAGAAGGAGGAGGAAAACGGCTGTTGAATCCCTCCCGTAAAGACGCTCATCTAATGCAGTGCGAGGCCGGATGGCCTCCGAAGGACAAAAAATCGTGAGGGCGATGACGGCGAGAGTGTTGAGACTGCAATCGGTTCTGGTGGCGGCTCTGGCGGCCGGTGTTGGATGCGCATCGTCCGTTCATGGAGCCACGCTGCAGGATGCGCTTCGTCTGGCGCTGGAGCGCAGCCCCGCTCTGGCCTCCGCAAGGGCCGAGGAGCGGGCGGCTCAGGCTGACCGAGGACTTGCCGACGCCGCGGCAGGCCCCCACCTAGGGCTAGGCGCTTCGTACACCTATCTGGACCGCCCTACCCTCTTCGGAGGGATGACCGTCTTCGCAACGGAGACGCAGGTCAATATGGTGGCGCTCCGGGCATCGGTGTATGACCGCTCTCTGTCGCTGCGGCGCAGAGCGGCGTCGCTTGCAGCCAGCGCCCGGGGCACGGGCGTGCGGGCGGCCGAAGAGGCTGTTCTCCTGCAGGTGGCCGAGCGGTACTGGGCGGTGGCCGCAGCTAGGCAGCACGAGGAGGCCGCCGCGGACGCGGCACGGTTCCTGAAAGCGAATCTGGAACGCGTCATCGCCAGCCAACAGGCCGGAGCGGCCACACGTGGCGAGGTTCTCCGTGCGCAGGCGGAAGAGGCGCTCGCGCGGGACCGGCTGCTGGCGGCCCAGAACGGCGTAAGGGTTGCGCTGTCCGCTTTGAAGATGGCGATTGGACTGGATCAGGACGAGGAATTCGACGTCTCGGCGGACGCTCTGCTGCCCGATGAGCGAGTACAGACGGCGGA
>CALCJH010000198.1 GCA_937967775.1 uncultured bacterium
TTCAACTACGCCCCCTGTGCCGGAGTGGTGCAAGCCATTCATCACCGGCGCGCCTCGTTGAACCTTCCCATGCTGGATCTGTGGGAATACATCAGGATGGTGTGGCTGAGACGTCTGGTGCAGCTGTTCGGGCGCCGGTTCCACCTGGAGAACGAACGCACCACGCTGTTCCTGGACGGGGAGCGGGTGCGTCTGGCCCTGGTGCTCATCGCGGATAAGTTCGTCAGTAAGATAAACTGCTTCGTCTCCGCCGGGCAGCAGGTGCGCTGCTCGGAGAAGCTGGCGTTTATCGGGAGAGGGTCTCAGGTGGATGTGGTGATCTTCGACGAGCACGTGCGCCTGGAAGTCCGGCCCGGCATGCGGGTGCGGGGTGGAGAAACGGTTATCGCGAGGATCGCGGAGGGCAGGAGCGGATGCTGAGACTGATCGGTTTGCTGCTGGCTGCCGTCCTGGTGGCGGGGATCGCCTACCAGACCTGGCAGACGGCCCAGATGAGAAAGGAGATCCGTCTGCTATCCCGGCAGATCGCCGTGGAGAGCGCTCCTGTCCCTGCGCGGGTGGACAATGCCGCACTGAGTGAGGCAGGAGACACTCTGGAGCAGGCCGCGAAGGCCGCCCGTCAGGGCGATCTGGCGCGCGCCAGAAGCCTGGCACGCAGCGGCTACCTGATGCTGGATCCCGACTCCCGCGTAGCGCTGGACGCGGCGCCGCTCCTGCGGGAGCTTACCGGTGGCGCCGCCGATTTCCTGAAAAAGCAGCTGGGTGGGCTGTACGAGCCGCAAAAGACGAAGGAAGGAAGCCGGTGAGGGACGGCACTGGAGCCGTGGAACGGGATGTGAAGGTCGCCGCGGTCATTCCCGCCTACAATGAGGAACCGCGCATCCGGAGGGTGCTGGAGGCCGCAGTTGCGGCGTCGCTGGTGGACGAAGTGCTGGTCGTGAGCGACGGCTCCACGGATGGCACCTACCGGGCGGCGCTTGAGATCCCTGGCGTCCGCGCGGTTGAGCTCGGGTCCAACCGCGGCAAGGCCGCAGCTATGTGCGAGGGTGCCCTCTGCACGGATGCCGATGTGCTGGTGTTTTTGGATGCGGATCTCTTCGGACTGAAGCCGGAGCACGTGGATGCGCTGGCCCGGCCGGTGGTGGAGGGTCGCGCGGATATGTGCGTGGGGGTCTTCCGCGGAGGCCGGTTGCTGACGGATCTGGCCCAGAAGATCGCTCCGGTCATCTCCGGGCAGCGGGCCATCCGCCGCGACCTGTTCCTCGCCATCCCGGACTTGCCGTCGCTCAGGATGGGCGTGGAGATCGCCCTCACCCGATGGGCGCGCTGGGCGGGCATCCGGGTGAGCACCACGGTCATTGGCGGTGTGACGCACTCCATGAAGGAGGAGAAACTGGGTCCGGTGCGCGGTCTGGCTTCCCGCATCGCGATGTATGCCGATATCGGGCGGGTGATGATGGACGGCCGCAAGCTCCGGGAACAGGCGCGGGCCCTGCGCGCGCTCCGGGGGATATGCCCGCGCGAAGAGGAGTCCCTGGGGCCGTTCGCGCGCAGACGCTGAGCTCGGCTGGCGGAGATCATTCTCCGTGAAAAACCTTCAGGCAGCCCGCGTTTTCGAGAACATCGCCGCGCTGATGGAGATCAGCGGCGAGAGCCCCTTCAAGGTAAACGCCTACCGGAACGCGGCAAACACCTTCGCCTCACTGACCGACGACCTGGAGCAGCTGGCGGCCCGCGGGGAGCTGAGGAGCATCCCCGGTGTGGGCGAGGCCATCGAGAAGAAGACTCTGGAGATTCTGGAAACAGGCACGTGCGGCCTTTATGAACGTCTGAAGCAGCAGTTCCCCCTCACCATTCTGGAACTGCTTGATCTGCCGGGCGTGGGTGCCAGGACAGTCCGGGCTCTCTACGAGGGCCTGGGAGTGGACAGTCTTGAGGCGCTCGAAAATGCAGCCCGGGCAGGACGGGTGCAGCAGCTTCCCCGGATGGGCGCAAAGGCCGAGCAACGCATCCTGGAAAGCATCGAGCGGCTCCGGGCGCGTCCTTCCGGCATCCCCATAGCGCGGGCTCTGCCTCTGGCGGTGGCGCTCGCAACGCGGATGCAAGGTTCGCCGGGTGTGCTGCAGGCCGTGGCGGCGGGCGGAGTGCGGCGCTTCGGCGAACTGGTTCCCTGCGTGACGGTTGCCGTTGTGGCGGAAGATCCGCAAGAAGCGCTGCAGGCGTTCCTGCGGGAGGCCGGAGGCACCGTGCTGGAGGCTGGCGAGGAGCGCGCCGCAGTGAGGTTGAGCGGCGGGGAGGAAGCGGAATGCTTCGCCGGCCGGCCGGAGAACGCGGGAGCCGTGCTGATCCGGGCCACCGGGTCCCAGGCGCACCTGCGCCGGCTGGAAGCGCTGGCTGCAGAGAGGGGATACAGCTTCGAAGGGGTTACGCTTCTGAACCCTCGCGGCGAGTCGCTCTCCTGCCCTGACGAAGAGTCCTTCTACTTCGCCCTGGGGATGAGCCCGGTGCCGCCCGAGCTCCGGGAAGACAGAGGGGAGGTGGAAGCCGCCCTGAAAGGAGACCTGCCTGCGCTGATCCAGTCCTCGGACCTGAAGGGAGACCTCCACGCGCACACGGTCTTCTCGGACGGCTCCGGCACTCTGGAGCAGATGGCGGAAGCTGCGCGGCGGCTGGGCTATGAGTATCTGGCCATCACGGATCATTCTCAGGCGCTGACGGTGGCGCGCGGACTCACTCCGGAGCGGCTAAATGAGCAGGGCCAGTTGATTGACGCGTTTAACGCCTCAGGGACCGATATCCGGTTGCTGAAGGGCGTGGAGGTGGACATCCGCCCGGACGGTTCTCTGGACCTCCCGGACGAATCCCTTGCGGCGCTGGACTGGGTGGTGGCGAGCATCCACTCGCATTTTGCTCTGAGCCGCCAGGAGATGACGGAAAGGGCTGTCCGAGCGCTTTCTTCTCCCTTTGTGCACGTGCAGGCGCACCCCACCGGGCGGCTCATCGGCTCGCGGGATCCTCACGCCCTGGACGTGGACGCCCTCATCGAAGCCGCCGCGCGCGCCGGAAAGGCGCTGGAGATCAACTCCTATCCGGAACGCCTAGACCTTAGCGCCGAAAACGCCCGCAAGGCGGCGGACGCCGGAGTGAAAATCGTGGTGTCCACGGACAGCCACCATCCCGCGCACCTGCCGAAAGTGTCCTACGGCATCGGGACGGCCCGTCGGGCGGGTCTGACGGCCGGCGACGTGCTGAACACTCTTCCGCTGGATGCCCTACTGGAGTGGTCCCGTTCCCGGAGATAGCCCCGCGTCAGGTGCCTTCCTGCAGCCAGCGGGCCGCATCCACGGCGTGATAGGTGAGAATGAGGTCCGCCCCGGCCCGCTTGATGCCGGTCAGGATCTCCAGTGTCGTCCTGCGCTCGTCCAGCCAGCCGTTCGCGGCCGCTGCCTTGACCATGGCATATTCACCGCTGACGTTGTAAGCGGCCACCGGAAGGTCCGTGA
Source organism: uncultured bacterium (assembly GCA_937967775.1). GTDB lineage: Bacteria > Armatimonadota > UBA5829 > DSUL01 > DSUL01 > CALCJH01. The sequence goes on from CALCJH010000198.1 coordinate 3,504, forward strand.
GTGCGCGCGCGTCGCTGACGATGTCCAGATATGCCAGCGCCGGCTTCACCATGATGATGTCCGCCCCCTCGTCCACGTCGGCCAGGATCTCGCGCGCCGCCTCCCGGCGGTTGGCCGGGTCCATCTGATAGGCGCGCCGGTCTCCGAAACGGGGAGCGCTCTCCGCGGCGTCGCGGAAGGGTCCGTAAAAGGCCGAGGCGTATTTTGCCGCATAGCTCATGATGGCCGTGCTCTGGAATCCCGCGGCGTCCAGCGCGTCCCGGATGGCTCCTACGCGGCCGTCCATCATATCCGAAGGGGCCACGATGTCCGCTCCGGCCTCCGCGTGAGAGACCGCCGTGCGCGCCAGCAGCTCCAGCGTGGCGTCGTTGTCTACCTCCCCGTTGCGGATAATGCCACAATGGCCGTGGCTGGTGTACTCGCACAGGCAGACGTCCGTGATGATCAGCAGGTCCGGGACGCTGGACTTCAGAAGCCGCACCGCCCGCTGCACCACGCCGTCCTTCGCCCAGGCGCCGCTGCCTTCCTCATCCTTGGAGGGAGGAAGCCCGAACAGCAACACGGCGCGCACGCCGGCCTCGCGGGCCCGCGCAGCCTCCGCGGCCAGCAGATCCGCCGAGAAGCGGTAGACCCCCGGCATGGAGGGCACTTCCACCTTCACGTCCAGGCCGGGGGCCACGAACATCGGGTAGATGAAGTCCGCGGCGGAAAGCTCGGTCTCCCGCATCATCTGCCGGATGCTTTCATTTGCTCTCAAGCGGCGCAGTCTCGTCTGGGGGTAAGCCATGGTCTCGCTCTGGAGTGTATAAAGTCCCGATCCCGGCGGGAATCGCCGGCGTCTGGATTATAGTCCATTGCGCGGGTCCTCACACGGGACTCGCGGCGGGAGTGCGGCGGCAGGATGATCGCTTATCTGAAAGGCAACGTGCTTCGGGTCGGGGCATCCCACTGCGTGCTGGAGGCGGGAGGCGTGGGTTACCGGGTGCAGGCTCCCGCCCCCGCGCTCGCAGCCATGCGCGAGGGTGAGACCGCGGCTCTCTACATCTACACCAGCGTGCGTGAGGATGCCATAGAGCTGTACGGCTTCTCCTCGGAGCTGGAGCAGCAGCTGTTCGAGACGCTCATCAGTGTCTCGGGGGTGGGTCCCCGGATGGCAATGGGGATGCTCTCCGCTATGAGCGTGCGGGACATTGCATCGGCCGCGCGCGACGACGGAGCGCGGCTGCAGACCATCCCGGGCATCGGCCGGAAGACCGCCCAGCGGATTGCGCTGGAGGTGGGTGAGAAGCTGCAGGAGTTGGCGCTCGCCGCAGCCGCGGAGCAGCCGGCGGAGCCGGACGCGATGGCGGATGTGCTGGAAGGGCTGGTGGCGCTCGGCTACAGCCGAAGCGACGCGCGCAGAGCGGCTCAGGAGGCGCGCAAGAACCTGCCGCAGGAGACCAGCGCCGCTGTGCTGCTGAAAGAGGCGCTGAACGTGCTCAACCGCTAGCGCCGGGCGGCGTCCGGGCGGCTTTCGGAGGCCGGTCCGCGATGAGCGCGTCCAGCGAGATGCTTCCCGCGCCTGTCAGTGCCAGGCACGCGGACATGGCGAAGTAGGCCAGTGCCAGCTCCTTGGAAGAGATGGGGTCGCCGGCGTGCGCCACGAAGGCGGCGACCGTCATTGTCAGGAAGACGAAAAAGGCGGCCACGCGCGTGGCCAGCCCCAGAATCAGCAGCAGCCCTCCCACGAACTCTGAACCTGCCGCAAGCCAGGCGAACACCTCCGGCAGGGGGAAGCCCATCTTGCCCACCGACTCGATAAAGGCGGGCATATTCCCGCCGAAGATCTTCTGATAGCCGTGCACGGCGATGCCGGCACCGCAGAGCACACGGAGCCAGAGCAGTCCGAGAGAGGTAGAGTTATCCCGGTCTATCACGGCGCCCCCTCCTTTCAGATCCGGCCATTGCGGCCGGCCCTGCGTACAATACTTATTGCTCCAGACTTAAACTGTCTGTAGATTGTTCCGTCACAATCGCTTCGGAGGGCGAGGCTCCAGCCGACCGGAATACGGGGAGGGCGAGCCTCCTGGCGAGCCTTATCGACCCGCGGGCCGGCCATCTGTTGACGTCTGGCGCTTGGCTGTGATTCTCACCCATACCGGGTTCACCGTGAGGAACAACATTGGCTCGTGCAAATCGGTTGGTCCCGGTCAGCGCCTCCCAAACAACGAACGCTTCAGGCGCATTGCCGGCTGCAGTAGCGGGCTCAGCAGGAGCTTCACCCTCCCGGGTTCCGTTTCCCCGCGCTGGGATGGAGCGGCAACCGCTTTGAGCACGCGCGGCCTCGTTCTGAATACCACTTCCTCAGCGCACCAGTGCCACCCACAGACCATCGCCGGGAGGCCGCAGGGCCACCCGTCGGGCACCGGCGTCGAACGGCTCTCCCGTATGCCAGCGGCTGCCGGCGATGTCCAGCCACCGCACCCTTCCGCCTCTTTTCAGGAGCGATATGTCTAGCGTCACCTCGCCTCCACCGGGGAAAAACACAGCATAAGCTTTGCCTGGCTCGGCCAGACAGTAGGCCTCGTTCTCCGACCGCTCTCCCAGAAGCTGGTTTGCCGGCAGGCACTTCGTGAAAGGCAACTCATTCAGCAGAAGACGGGCGCTTCTGAGGCTGGCCTGCGCTCTTTCGCCCAGCCCCTGCCCGGCAGGAGGGCGATGGAAGCGCACCGCCGCCGCTCCGGCAAAGATGCACCGCCAGAACCTCTCTAGGCCGTCCCGGTCCGAGCCGTAGCCGGCGGCGTCGGAGCCGTACACCTTCACGTTGTTGATCGGCCGGGGCCGCTCCGAGAGATACCGCCGCACCCACATCAGACCCTCCCAGTGCCTCTCTCCCTTCTGATGGTTGTTCTGCGATACATCCACGAAAGAGTACTCCTCCGGGTGGTCGAAGGTGGCGCGGTGCATCGGATGGCTAACCTCCCAGGCGTCCCACATCTCCGTCACGTGCACCGTTATGCCCTTCTCCCGCGCTTTCCGCCGGATGTGTTCCGCCCAGTAGCGCCCCCACAAAGGGGAGGCGCTGGTCTCGTTGTCTATGCAGTAGAGCACGTTCGGATAGCGCAGGGAGATGCTCAGCATCGTGTCCACGAATGCCTGCTGATAGCGCAATACTGTGCGGTTGTCATCCAGTGCGGGGACGGTTCGGAAGAAGGGATTCTCGTTGCTGCCGGGGTGGTTCGGATAGTCCGGCTGCAGGCCGCTCTCTTCCTCCGTGTAGTTCCTGTTCTTTGCCGGGTTGAAAGGGTTGGACCGCCAGGGGCCTCGGGCGAAGTCGAAGCGATCCCAGACCTCGATCTGGACGATGATGTCCCGCTCCCGCGCGAGTGCAAGAAGGTTCTCGAAGCGCTGCCAGTATTCGGGATTCATCCGGCGCAGGTCGTAGCGTCCGTCGCCGGTCTGCGCGAAAGGCCACAGGTTGCCCTCGTCGCGGCTGGACATTGTGTTCCGGACGTAGTTGCCCCCGACGGACGCCAGCAGGTCCAGGTGCTCCTTAAGCCCCGCGATTTGAAACAGGTTGTCCTCCACGCTGCCCCCCAGCAGAAGCACCGGCCTGCCTTTATACTGCCAGTGCCAGGGAGAGGCCGATGAGATCTCGATCCTCTCCTGCGCCCTCACGCCTGCCGCACAGAGGAAGAAAAGTGCCGTCAACATCGTGCGTATGAGCAACTCGGGGCCTCCTTTTGCGGGTCAAGACTGCAGTATGACCTTGCTGGCTGCGGGGATGTTGCGCGGGGTTGCTCAGTCCTGTCTCCGGCCAGATTCTGCCGATAATCATGGCGTCTTGCTTTTGCCCGGATGCCCGGAGGAATGTGTCGGAAAAGACTTGCGCCGGGCGCGCTCAGGGTGTATTGTGTTGTATCTTGCGCCCCGTCAGAGGGCGGGCGCCGGCCGGGGACGGCGATTCCCCGGAAACCGGCGCACTTGGCCAGGCGCTCCTTCGACGCCCACGAAGTGAGGGCGCCCTCAGCCGTCAGGCCGGAAGGTCCGGCAGCGGCTCGAAAGCCATGCTTTCCGGAAAAAAGATTCAACCGCACAGGAGCATCTGGCCGGTCCTGCTCGCTCTGCTGGCGACGGCGGGGGCGGGCGAGTCTGCACCCGCCGCGCGTGTTCCCGCCACAGTCTTTATCACCGGCCAGCAGGTTGCCGGCCCGACTTTCCTGGAGGATGGTCGGGTCTGGGCCCCGGCCGAGGCGCTGGCCCGCGCGGCGGGAATCGAGCTCCAGCCGTCCGGCAAAGAATTCGCCGTGGCTGGAGGCGGAGGAACTATCCCCGGGCGTTCGGAGAACGGCGTCGCGTACGCGGATGCAGCGGCCTTCGCCGAGGCGGCCGGCGGAGTGCCCCGGCGCTCGGGCGGACGGCTGGACATCCTGGCCCGTGTGGCGGACGTGCGTTTTGCCGGAGGACGGTTGTTCGTCTCGTGCACGCTTCCCGTTACCTATAGCGTCCATCGCCTTACGGGTCCGGAGCGGGTCTATGTGGACCTGGATGAGGTCATCCTGGAAGGCCCGGGCGGCGAGACGCGTTCGGAGAAAGCTGCGGTGCGGGCCCTTCGCCTGTCGCAGTACGCTCCGCGCACCGTGCGCGTGGCGGCGGAGACAGCGGGCAGGCTTCCGTATACCATTCAGTCACCTCCCCGGGCCCGGCAGGTCGTCATTGCCCTTTCATCCTCCGATGTCGGCCCTGCCGCTGGCGCCGCGTCCGGTCCTGCAGAGGTCGCCACCGTGCGGGAAGGGATCCGGACGGTCCGGAGTGTGCGCCTGGAGGAAGCAGATGATGGCGTGCGCTTCATTGTGACGGCGGACGGTCCTGTCGCGCCTCAGGAGGACCGCGACCCGGCCACGGGGCAGCACTGGCTAGATTTCGAATCCGCCCTGCTGGAGGGCGAAGCTCCGGAGTTCCGGCCGCAGGGCGGGCTGCTCAGCGCAGCCAGGCTGGTGCAGTTCCGCGCCGGAGTCCCCCGGCTCCGGCTGGTGGCGCAGACCCGACGGGTGGTGGCCACGCGCGTGGCCGGAGGAGAGGGGCCGAATCAGATCGTCTGGCACCTTTCCATCCCAGAAGGGGCGGATGGTGATTGGAAGCGGAAGGTCATCATCCTGGATCCTGGCCACGGCGGGCGGGACACGGGCGCGCGCGGCAACGGTCTGAACGAGAAGGATGTCAACTTGACCATCGCGCGGCTGGCGGCGGAAGAGGGCAGGAAGCGCGGCTTGGACATCGTCCTGACCCGCGATAAGGACGTGGAGCTCACCCTGCGTGCCCGGACGGATATGATCTCCCGCTATGACACCACGCTGTTCGTCAGCATTCACAATAACTCCAACACGCGCCCGAACAGCGTCTCCGGGACGGAAGTCTACTACCATATGCAGGATCCGGACTCCCGGGCGCTGGCCGAGGCCATTCACGATCAGATTGTGGCGCAGGCCGGAACGAAACCGCGGGGCGCACGCTCGGACTCCCGCCTTTACAGCACCGGCTTGTTCGTCCTGCGGAACTCCCGCGTTCCTGCTGCTCTGGTGGAGGTAGGATACATCAACCATTCCGGCGACGCCGCCAGGCTGAAGGATCCGGCGTTCCTCAAGACGGTTGCGAAAGCCATCATTGATGGGATAGTGTCCTATCTCGGAGGTCTGACCCTCGCCCGGCAGCCGGCAGAGCCAGCGCCGGTGCAGGATGAGGGCGCGGGGAACAAGCAATGATGCTTCACCGCCGATTCCGTCTTCTTGTGTTCCTGGCGGCGGCCGCCCTTGCAGGAGGCTGTGCCGCGCCACGGCCCCAGCGGGCCCCTGAAACGCCCGGTGGCGGCATTCCGGCGCCGGAGAAGCCCGCCGCCGAAGCGCGTGTCACCATCTTTGTCCCTGTGCTTGTGAACGATGAGATGCGCCTGGAGCGGCGCTCCGTCGCTGTAACATCCGCCAGGCCCGGTCCGAAGGAGGCATTGGAGGCCCTGCTAGATTATCGCATTGCAGGACAGAGGATGTTCCCGGAGGGTGCGCGCGTGCTGGATTTCAGCGTAGATAAAGACGGGGTGGCTGTGGTGGATCTTTCTCCTGAGATCCAGGAGTACAGCGGCGGCAGTATGGAGGAAGCGGGAGCACTGAACGCCCTGGTGATGACGGCGGCGCAGTACGACGGCGTGAAATCCGTCCGCTTCCTGTGCGACGGCAAGGAGATGGAAACGCTGGGAGGCCACGCCGATCTGACCGTGCCGTTGGTGCCCGACCGCCGGCTGCTGGTGGAGCAGAATTGAGCGGACTGCGTCTGGGCATTTTCGACTCCGGGTTGGGGGGGCTATCGGTGGCGCGCGCCGTGCTGGAGGGTTGCCCCTCCGCCAGCATCATCTATTTTGCCGACACCGCTCACGTGCCCTACGGAGACCGTCCGCTGGAGGAGGTCCGCACCTTCGCTCTGGAGATCACGGGATTTCTCGCTTCGCAGGGAGCGGGAGCCGTGCTGATGGCGTGCAACATGTCCAGCGCGTGCGCCTTGGAGGAGGCTCGCCAAGTCTATCCTGGTCTTCCGGTGTCCGGGGTGGTGCAGGCCGGGGCGCGAGCGGCGGTCCGGGAAGGAGCGGATGCCATCGCCGTCCTGGCGACGGCCGGGACGGTGGCGAGCGGTGGCTACGTGCGCGCTGTCCACGCCATCGCTCCCGACGTCCGGGTGGAGCAGGTGGCCTGCCCGGAGTTCGTCCCGCTGATCGAAGCGGGAGAGCTGGACGGCCCGAGGGTGGAGCGGGCGGCAGCCGCATATCTGGAACGGGCGCTGGATAGCGGAGCACGGGTGGTCATTCTGGGCTGTACGCATTATCCTTTTCTGCTGCCGGTGCTTCGTCGTCTCGCCCCGGCGGGAACGGTCTTCGTGGATCCGGCGGAGGAGGCTGCCGATGAAGCTCTTCGCGCCGTGGCAGGTCACCTGGACACCCGGACCCCATCGCGCTTCATCCTCTCCGCTCCTTCGGCCACCTTCCGGCCGGTGGGATCGCGGTTCCTGGGCAGCACGCTGCCAGCGCTTGAGCTTGCGGAATGGGCGGCAGAAGACGGACGGCTGCGCCTGATGATGACCGGAGCGGATGCCGCGCTGTGCGACGCCGCTCCGGGGGAGGTCTGAACCGATGCCGAGAGTGGACGGCCGCACCGCAGACGAGCTTCGCCCTTGCAGGATCACCCGCAACTACATCAAGCACGCCGAAGGATCCTGTCTGATCGAGATGGGGGACACCCGGGTGGTCTGTACGGCCACCGTGGAGGAGCGCGTACCCCTCTGGCGCAAGGGGCAGGGGGCGGGCTGGGTGACGGCCGAATACGGGATGATCCCCCGCTCCTGCAAAGAGAGAAATCAGCGTGAGGCTTCGCGCGGAGGTCCCGGTGGGCGCACGTTCGAGATCCAGCGTCTGGTGGGCCGGGCGCTGCGCTCCGTGGTGGACCTGGAAGCGATGGGCGAACGCACCATCTGGCTGGACTGTGACGTCATCCAGGCCGACGGCGGGACGCGCACCGCGTCCGTCACCGGCGCGTTCGTGGCGCTGTGGGACGCCTTCGGGTGGATGGTGGAGAACCGGATGCTGGAGCGGCGGCCCATCACGCAGTATCTGGCGGCGGTCAGCGTGGGCATCGTCTCGGGAACGGAACTACTGGACCTGTGCTACGAGGAGGACTGTCTGGCGCAGGTGGATCTGAATCTGGTGATGACCGCGGACGGGAAGATCGTGGAGGTGCAGGGGACGGCTGAAGCGGCTCCGTTCGGCAAGGACCGGCTGTTCAAGATGCTGGATCTGGGCGAGCGTGGCATCCGCCAGTTGATGGCCATTCAGAAGAAAGCGCTGGAGGGAGCCTGACGGTTGCGATGCGCGTGATCGTGGCGACATCCAACCCCCACAAGGTGGATGAGATCCGCAACATTCTAGGCGACTGTGGAGTGGAGCTGGTCGCACTTGGAGAGTTGGTGCGGGTGGTGGATCTTCCCGAAGAGGACGGCGAGACGTTTCTGGAAAACGCCCGGAAGAAGGCGCTCCACGTGGCGCGCGCCACGGGCGAACCGGCTCTGGCGGACGATTCCGGCCTGTGCGTGGACGCGCTGGGCGGCGAGCCGGGAGTCCGGTCCAACCGGTTCCTGGGCGACAATGCCACGCCGGAGGAGCGCAATGAGGCCATCCTGAGAATGCTGGGACGCACTCCGGACGAGGAGCGCGGAGCCCGGTTCGTCTGCGCTGCCTGTATCGCTTTCCCGGACGGGCGGACCCTGGAGGCGCTGGAGACATGCTCCGGCGTCATCGCCCGCCGCAGCATCGGCGACGGCGGCTTCGGCTATGATCCCATCTTCTACGTCCCCGACCTCGGCTGCACGCTCGCTCAGGTGCCGCAGGAGACCAAGAACGCCGTCAGCCACCGCGGAAAAGCCATGCGCCAGGTCTTTTGCCTGCTGCAGGAGACTTTGGCGGCAGGCGAATAGAAGAACGATACCGCTCGGGAAAAGATTCTCACCCGTGCACTCTTCCGCACCTACGGTGGTCGAGTAGCGCGGCGCAAGCCGTGCGTGTCGGGACCACACGCTGGTGGGAGTGGTTTCGACTCGCCCGCTGAAGGCGGGCGGCTCAACCACCGGGGAGTGAATCCTGGAAACAAGAGCACGGGATGCCAGAAACACCACGGGTCAGCCTGCGGGCCGGGCAGTCCATGTCGTATAAGACAAAGGGGCACGACCTGAGTCGTGCCCCTTCAACACGTGGCGCGGATGAGATGCGCCGGTTACTTCACCTGTTCCGCCAGCTGGCTGCCGCGCGCGGCATCCCGGAGTTTCTTCAGCGCCTTCAGCTCGATCTGGCGCACGCGCTCGCGCGACAGGTTCATCTCACCGCCGATCTGCTGCAGGCTGCGCGCACGGCCGCCCTCGAACCCGAACCGCTTGGCGATGACCATCCGCTCGCGCTCCTCCAGGCAGTCCAGCAGGCTTTCACTGGCCTCGCGGCGAGCCGTTACCAGCACGCTCTGTTCAGGATCCTCCACGTTCAGATCCGGCAGCAGCTGCACCAGTGGAGTCTCGGCATCCGCGGATACCAGGCTCTCCAGCGAGACCGGCTCCGCAGCTACCTTCTGCAGATCCAGCAGGCGGCGCACCGAAACCCCCGTTGCCTTCGCCAGCTCTTCGTTGGTGGGCGGGCGGTTGTACTCCGACTCCAGCGTGGAGCGCACCTGCTCCATCTTCCGCAGCGCGGCCGCCAGATAGTTCGGCACCCGGATGGTACGGCTCTGGTTCGCGATGGCACGGCTGATGGTCTGCTTCACCCAGTGGGTGGCATACGTGCTGAACTTGTACCCCTTGGAGGGATCGAACTTGGTGGCGGCCTTCATCAGCCCGATGACGCCCTCCTGCACCAGATCCTCGAACGGGATGGCGCGGAAGTCGTGCTTCTTCGCGATGCTGATGACCAGACCCAGGTTCGACTCGACCAGCTGCTGCTTGGCCTTCAGATCCCCCTTGCGGATGCGCTTGGCCAGCTCGATCTCCTGCTCGTGCGTCAGGAGACTGCGCCGGCCGACCGGCGGCAGGCAGGTCCTCGTCGAGCTATTGTTCACCGGGTCGTCCCTCCGGGGATCCGCCCCCGAGCTGCGCCGGCTGCTCTTGAGATCCTTCACCGCAGTACTCACTCCTGATCCTTGTCCTTTCCTCGTGACCCCTCGTTCGTTTGACCGACTGACTCGATAACGCGGTACACCTTAAAATAAACGACTTTATCCGCCAGTATGTTCCCGCGCTCTCTTACTCGCTTCTCGCCCGCAACCTCCGTACAGGAACAAACGGAGGGCTCCCCCGAAAATGCTTTACCCTTCGGTAGCGCTTCTCACTCGCTTTTCTGCCACTTATTTGACGAATACCGGCAGCAGGTCCGGCTCGCGCCCGGGACGCGCGCAGGCCCCTTTTTGCGCTCCAGCGGCAGCCAGGGGAGTGATGACGACCGGCCGCGGAGAACCTGGCAGGCCGGCCCCGTCTATACTAGCAAATACGGGGAACGGTTCTCAAGCGGTTTCGGGGAAGTTATCCGGTTTTTTTCAGAGTTTTTTCAGTCGGGTTCGGGATTCCAGCAGGACCGGCAGAATCCACAGGGACGAGGCGGCCGCAGCAAGCACCCCTGAGTCATTGAACACCAGCAGAGCGCCCGCCGTCGCCCAGACCGCTGCGGGCGCGCGGCGTCTGCACTTCCAGCTGACGAAGGCCGCTCCTCCCGCCGACGCCGCCAACAACAGCGACCACGGACTCCGTTGCAGGAGCATAAGGTTCAGGGATGTCTTGCGCAGGATTATGTCCAGGGCCGCTCCTGCTCCATCCCGACGTATTCCGGCCACGGCTCTTCCGAAATGGGACTGCCGACTCTCCGGGCGGAAGGAGTCCGCAATGCCAAGCCCGGCCACAACCACCACACCTGCGGCCGCGGCAAGCACCGCAGCGGGCCACCGGCGACGCGGCAGGCCGGCAGCCAGAACCGCCACCGCTCCTGCCAGGCATCCCAGCATGACACCCGCATTGGCTCCCAGAAGCGGGTGCCCCGCGAAGACCGCAGCGGCAAGCATCACTGCACCGCCGGCGACGCCTCCGAGGGCTCCCCGCACGGCCAGCGCACCCGCCAGAACGGCCATCGCTCCGGCGAACAGGCCGCCGTACTCATTTCCCAGGCCGTAATACCGTGCCCCACCCTGTATCTCGTAGCTTGCGGGCGCGCCTGCAAGCCATCCCAGCAGGCAGAAAGTCGCTACCCCTCCGGCCGACACCAGAGCCAGCGCCGGTGTGATCCGCAGGCTCGCCAGCCGGAACCTTATGACTGCGAAAGCAAGCGCCGCGCCGATGGCGAGAAGCGCCGGCCCCCCCGGGGCAGGAGGCCTGAGAACGCCGGCGGCGAGGAGGCCGGTAAGAGCCGCCGGCGGAGCCAGCGATAAAGCCGATGGCAAGAGCCCCCTGCCTCCTGTGGCGCAGGCCAGAGCGGCTGACACCGCCAGCGCGAGCGATGATGAATACACAAATCCCCGGACGGCTCCGCGCGTCTTTGATTGATAGTCGGCCTCGTCCCGGATTGCGGTCACCTCCCAAAGTGGGGAAGCCGAAGGCGCCACCTCCATCGGTTGCCCGCTGCCGATGTGGGCCGGGGCGCCCAGCCAGTGGAGGATCGCCGTCGCCAGGTCCGTGTTGGCTACCACTCCGGCCCTTCTGGTGGATCCGGATGTCAGAAGTCCCGGCCCTTCTCCCTGCCGGAAGCTCAGCAACGGAGCAAGCGAGGACGCGCCGGGTCCCTCCTCATCGAATACCTGTCCCGGCGACGCCACCACCAGCCGCCATCCGGCGGGAAGCAAGCTGAGACAGCCGGAGACGATGGAATCCACGCTCTCCATCACCCGCTTCCGCATCCCGGGACGCGCGGTGGGGAGGGTCTCAGCATCGTAGCGGGCGTAGCGGAAGGCGTCTCCCGTCTCCACCACGATGAAGCGATTCTGTCCCAGGCTTTCCTTCACCCTGCGCAGCAGCGCCTCCCGGTCCGTGCGAAGTCCGAACGGAAACGCCGGGTCGCGCCGTGTCATCTCTCCGCCCACGATCCCGGAGCGCGCCCGCCCGGTCGTGTCCAGCACAAACAGAGCCGCCGGGCGAAGAGGCGCATCCGGCAGGTCCGCATTGCCCAGGACAGTCGCAGCGATGCCCCGTGCCGCCAGATGGCCGCCCAGGGCTCCGGGCTTCAGCGGATACGGAGCCGCTTTCGCCCGCCGCAGCTCCGCCTGGTAGTTGGGAGCAAATAGCCGGAAACCGTTCCCGGACTGACCGTGCCGGAACTCCCACGCCTGACGTACTGTCCGGCCTCCGTAGAGCTCGGAATCCTGCAGGATCAGCGCGCTACCGCCCCCGGCCGCCGCACGCGCGCCGGTGGCCAGGGTGAAATAGCCGGAGATGAGCGGGTCGAAATCCGCGGGGACAAAGGGCGCGTCCAAAGGCCGGCCGACCCGGCTGCTCATTAATGCGGAACATCCTTCTTCCGCGATCCGCCGCAGGCCCGGCATCACCATCACATCGTCCAGAGTGAGCGAGGGGATAAGGATGAGCAGCACCCCGGCATCCGCCGGCGGAGCAGATACGCCTCTGCGTCCGGCAGTGGCGGGGGAAAATACCGTCAGGATGCTCAGCGCCCCGAGCAGAATCAGAACCGCGCCGCGCAAGCTCCGCCTCCTTCCGCCCGGGACAGCAGGGTCTCATAGAGGATCTCAAGCCTGCGCGCCATCTGCTGGCCCGAATGTTCCGTGCGGACGCGCTCCCGCGCCGCGTTCCCCAACCTTTCCGCCTCTTCAGGGTGGCGGAGCAGCGAAACGGCCGCCTCCGCCAGAGCGGCCGGGTTCCCCGCCGGGACGATTCTGCCTGTCACGCCGTCGTGCACCGGCCAGCGCGCGTCGCCGCTGTCCACACAGACCGGGGAAACCCCCAGAGCCATCGCTTCCAGCAGCGTGCGCGAAAGGTCCGGGCAGGGAGCAGGCGCGACAATAACGGAAGCCGCCCCAAGAAGGGCGCACAGATCCTCAACAGCCCCGGTGCAGGTTGCTCCCATCTGCGTAAGCGTGCACTGCAGACGCCGGGTCGAGGCATCCGGGGGAGCTTCTCCGGCCACGACAAGCTGCGCCTCCGGCGCCAGCCGGAGGATCTCTGCGGCCGCCCTGGTCACCGGCCGGAACTGGCTGCCCGGACAGAGGCGCGCAGGGAAAAGCACCACCGGGCGAGCCGGATCCAGTCCGGCGCTACGCAACGCCCGCAGTTTGTCCGCTTCGGAGACACGCGCTGCGTCAACCCCCTCTGGAATGAGGGAGACCTGCGACCGGTCCAATCCTGCCTTTAGCAGATCCTGACGGATGCGCTCCGACGGCGCGACCACGTGGTCCATGGCCCTGAGCGCCAGGGTCAGCATAGAGCGGGCAGCCGGATTCACGGGGCGAGGCAAGGGCCGGTGCAGGGTGGCAAGGCGGGCCCGTGCTCCTCCGCCGGCCAGCGCTGCCGCAAGCGTGGCGCGTACTCCGTGAGCGTGAATGATATGGAACTTCTCTTTTCTGATGAGCGCGGATAGCAGGATGCCCGAGTAGATCAGACCGAAGGGGACCGCCGGATCGGTCATCTCCAGCCCCCGGAAACCGGCGCGGTCTTCCAGTCCGCCATAGAGAGCATCCCGCATTGCAGCCGGGGCCGCCAGGGTCACGCGGAGTCGAGAGAGGTCGTGGTGTTCCAGAAGCGTGCGGACGTGCGTGCGCATTCCGCCTGCCGAAGGACGCAGCAGGTGAAGCACGTGGATGGCTTCTTCCTTCATCGGGTGCGTCTGCACTGACGGTAGCTGTCCCGGATCTCCTCGGTGCCGCTGAATGAGCGGCCGGGATATTGTACAGAATAGATAGCGCCGGCCGCGAGGAGTAATACGGACGGCCTGAGTGACTTGCAAAGCGTCGGGGGCTATAATGACCGCGTCCGTCCCGGGCGTCAGCGGCTCTCGCGTCACCGGGAAACGCCTCCGCAACCGGCGGGAGTCTGAATACACGGAAAGAGGTTGCATCGGGAGGCGGCCCGGGGAAGCCCCCGCAGCGGCCGCCGGTCTGTCCGCTGATGCCTGTCCTGAGTCGCGCTGTCACTTTGCTCTGCGCAGTTATCCTCGTGGCCGCCAGTGGCGGTTGCGGCAAACGGCGCGCCGCCCAGGAGCCGTCCCCTCCAGCCAAGGAGCGCCCGGCGCTGGGAGTCACCATCAAGCGGTCCGAGACGGTTCAGGAGGACGAGCGCGGCAGGCCGATGTGGCGCATCCTGGCCGAGCAGACGGAGCTGGATCAGGCCGCAGCGCGCGCCACGGTCCGCAAGGGGGAGGTAGAGGTCTTCGGAGAGAAAGGACGCCGGTTGATACTTTCGTTCGGGGGACTGACGGCCAATGCAGAGTCGCGGCGGCTGTACGCCTGGGGAGGAGTGACCGCGAAAAGCGACGAAGCCGGCGCCTGGTTCCGGGCCGACACAGTGACGGTGGATCTCAAGACCGACCGGGTCGTCGCCGCCGGGAATGTGCAGGGCTCGAACCCGGTGGGCTCCTTTCAGGCGGACAGGCTGGAGACAGATATGAACCTGGACCGCATCCGGCTTAGCGGAAGCGATAAGGTGACCGCGGTCATCGGTCTGCCGGAGAAGCTGCAGGAGAACAAGCGATGAGACGAGCGAAATGCGCCTGGAGCGCGGGAAGCATCCTGGCCCTGATCTGCGTCTGCGCCGTGGCGGCGGGGACAGTGGCTGCTCCGGACTCCGGCAAAACCGCCCGGACGGTGGGCACGGTCCGCGTGACGGCAAAGACGATGGATATCTCCGACCGCCAGTGGGTGCTCTCCGGCGGACGTCCCACCGCCCAGACCTCAGATGGGGTCCTCTTTGTGGAGGCGGATCGGATTGTGGTGTATCTGGATCGTCAGGCGAAAGACCGCGCCGGGTTCGTCTCGAAAGTCAGTGCAACCGGCAACGTGAATGTCCGCTCCACCACGCCGGACGGACAACCCGTCCGGGTCACGGCCCGCACCGCTACTTACAACGGTCAGGACTCAACTGTGACCTTCGAAGGGGATGTAGTGGTGATGCTGGCCAGCCCCGATCTGGAGGAGCCTGGAGTCATGCGAGCTGGCCGGGTGACCTACTATATGAATGCCGGGCCGGACGACACGCGCTTCCGCGTGGAAGGGGACCCGGCGGAGGTGCGGGCGACCCCTAAGGCGCGGCCGGCGGAGGGTAAGGGACAGGGGAAGTGACCCTGTGAGCATCGTCTGCCAGGAGCTGGTCAAAAGCTACCACGGGCGCCGGGTGGTCAACAGCCTCAGCTTCTCCGCCGAGCGCGGCGAGGTGGTGGGAATGCTCGGGCCGAATGGCGCGGGCAAGACAACTACCTTTTATATGATTCTGGGCCTGGTGCGGCCGGAGGCCGGCAAGGTGCTCCTGGATGGATACGACATCACCTCCCAGCCCATCTTCCGCCGTAGCCGCCTGGGCATCGGGTATCTTCCACAGGAAGCCTCCATCTTCCGCAAACTGACCGTCTTCCAGAATGTGATGCTCTATCTGGAAAGCCGCGGCGTCCCTGCCAGCCAGAGAAGCGACGAGGCGATGCGGCTGCTGGAGGATTTCGGTGTGGCTGACCGCGCGAATGTGCGCGGCTCCGCGTTGTCCGGCGGCGAGCGCAGGCGGGTGGAGATCGCCCGGGCGCTGGCCGCCAATCCCGGATTTCTGCTGCTGGACGAGCCGTTCACCGGCGTGGACCCCATCGCTATCAGCGAGATTCAGCAGATGATCCGGAATCTGGCGTCGCGCGGCATCGGGGTGGTCATCTCGGACCATAACGTTCGGGAGACTCTGAGCATCACGGACCGTTCATACATCGTAGCGGAGGGACGGGTGGTCTGCTCTGGGACGGAGGAGACCATCCTGAATGACCCGCTGGCCCGGAAGTACTACTTGGGTGAGAACTTTACGCTGTAAAAGGGGCAGGGATGCGAACGGTTGATCGCCTGATGTTACGAGAGCTTATCCCTCCCCTGCTGTTCGGGGTGGCGGCCTTTACCAGCCTGTTCTTCGCGGGAGGCTACCTCTCCAGGCTAACGAACCTGCTGGTGCAGGGCGTTCCGTTTCCCGTGGTTGCAGAGCTTTTCTTCCTGTATCTGCCCTCGGTCATCGTCCTGACGCTGCCGATGAGTGTGCTTCTGGCGGTGCTGCTGGCGTTCTCGCGGATGTCTTCGGACAGTGAGATGGTGGCTCTGTGGGCGGGAGGGGTAAGCCTGTGGCGGATCATGCGCCCGGTGGTGGCGGTGGCCGTGGTAGTGACACTGCTCAGCTATCTCCTGAGTGAGGGGCTGGCTCCCCAGACACAGCGGCGCTCCACCGAGCTCCGCGAACGGGCGCTGGGGGAGATCACTCCTCTCCAGAAGGCGTTCATCATCTCCGATGTGGAGGGAGGACGCTACAATTCGGTAGTTTTTGTGAACGGTGGGATGGATCCGAAGACGCGTGAACTTCGGAACGTGACCATCTTCACCGACTTCACCGAGCAGGGCCCGCAGATCTATTTCTTCGCGGAACGCGCGCGCTGGGAAAGGGGGACCGAATGGCGGCTTTACAATGGCGCGATGCGCACGCTGGACCCGGCTGGGGGGGCCACGGTCAACACGTTCCGGGAGTGGAGTACCCGTGCGGTGAACATCGACCGCACCCCGGAGGAGGTGGTTGAGGAGCAACGCGACCCGGACGAGTTGAACTTCGCGCAACTGGCGCAGCGCATACAGCGGGTGAAGCGCACCGGTGGAGACACGCTCAAACTGGAGGTGGAGCTATACAACAAGCTTGCCGTTCCGCTGGCCAGTCTGGTGTTCGCGCTGATCGCGGCTCCGCTGGGATTGCGGCCGCACCGCGGAGGGGCGGCGGTGGGGTTCGGCCTGAGCATCGGCCTCATCTTCGCATACTGGATGGTCTGGCAGTATTCCAGCGCGCTAGCCAAGGCCGGTCAGATCAGCCCGATCGCGGGGAGCTTTATGGCGGATGTGATCTTCCTCACGGTGGGATTGCTGCTGCTGGCACGAGCGTCACGCTGAGCAGCTTCTGTATATAAGGAAAGTATGGGCTACACGGTCATCCTGCTGGCGGCGTTGATCGGAGGGGCTGGGCTTATCGCTTACGTGGGCGATCTGCTGGGCCGCCGGATGGGCAAGGCGCGCCTGTCGCTGCTGGGCCTGCGGCCGCGGCACACCGCCATCGTGGTGACCTCCATCACCGGAATGCTCATCGCCGTTTTGACCCTGGGGCTGCTCCTTGCCGTGAACCGGGAATATACCCGCGTGGTGCTGGAGGGCCCGCAGGTGCTGGCGGAGAACCGCCGCCTGAAGGGCGAGACCCGGGAACTGGAGGAGCGCCGCAGGAACGCGGTGGAAACGGCGGAGAAGGCCATGGCCTCCGCAAGAGAGGCCGAAAGCTCGCTTGAGAAAGCCCGTCAGAGTCTGAAGAAGGCCACGGAAGACCTGCTGAAGGCCCGCAAGACGGAAGCGGAACTGGACCGAAAGATCCGCGAGCAACAGGGGCGGCTGAAGGATTATGAGAAA
>CALCJH010000199.1 GCA_937967775.1 uncultured bacterium
GCTTGCCGGGTCCTCGCCGCCGCAGGAGACTCCCCGGAAATCGTAGACCGTGCAGCCGGCGGCTGCCGCCTCGCGGATCATGGTCCACTGCAGCAGATGGTTCGGCATGACATTCCGATGCTCGTTTGAGCTGGCGCCGTATGTGTACCACGCCTGACGGCCCATTACGAACAGTAGCGCCCCGGCAATGGTCTTCCCCTCGTATTCCGCCAGAAACAGACGGATGAGGCCGTCTTTTGATAGCTCACACCACATGTCGTGGAAGTAGTTCCGTCCCCGCACAAGGAACCGGTCCCGCCGGGCGGTTTCCAGCAAGATGTCGTAAAAGATGTCCACGTCCTGCCCGTTTCCTTCGCGGATGCGCACCCCTTTGCGTTCGGCCAGGCGGATGTTGTAGCGCCACTTGGGCTTGAAGCTCTCGAAAACGGTGTCGAGCCCGGGAGACAGATCCAGCTTCATCACGCAGCGGGGCTGCACGCCTCCGAAGCCCTCGTCGCGCACGGGCACAAAGCCGCAGGCGTCAATGGCTCTGGCCGCCTCCGGATGCGCGGCGGGCACCGGAGGGTCTATCTTCACCAGAATGGCGCGCTGGCGGGATGCCAGGGACTTCAGTTCCTCCGCCATTGCGCGGAACGCGGCGGGATCGTCCCAGTCCAGCACCGGGCCGCGGGGACAGTAGAGGAGGGCGAAAGGAAGGCGCGGAAGTTTGCGCTCCAGGGCAAGGCATGCCGCCCGGACCACGCCATCCGGCGAGCGGCCCAGGAGAAAGTGCGGCTTCCAGCCGGAAGCCGCCTTGAGCCGCGCCCACGCCGCCGTCTGGAGAACGTCCCCGTAAGGATGGTCGCGGACGAACGCGTGATAATCGCCCGCTTCCTCCGGGCGCATCAGATGGATCTGCACTCGCCAGCCTCCTGACTTCGAACGGCATTGTAGCACGGCGACAGGTCAGGCGGCGAGGCCGGGGCAGACCACCGGCGCAGCTCCCTGCTCCCGGTTGTTCAGTCTGGTCTTCCCTCAAAGGTGCTTGACCCGGCCGCCGTAACGCTTCCAGAGGCGTTCGTTGGCTACGCCGAAATCCGGAGTATTGATGCTGCGGATCACAGGAGGGTCGAACCCCTCCTCCAGCAGCCGGGCCACCGCTGTGGACATGATCGAATGAAGGGTAAAGCTCAACAATACGCAACTGCTGGGCCCCACAGGGAAGGGACACCCCTCGAAGCGCAGCAGTGCATCCCCCATCGGCATCGGCACGTCAATCAGAACCTCCCATGGAGCCTCCTCCGCGTCCATCCGGGAAGGGTGACGGCTCGGGTGGTCCTTCGGAATCTCTCTGGCGCACTGCCGCGAGGTCAGGAGGATGGTGCGAAGCCCCCGGCGCTCTGCCTGCAGGAGCGTCTCGATGGTGAAAGCGTTCATCCCGTAAAGGTTCGCAACGATGATGGGGTCGCCCGCAGTCAGGGGATGCATATCCAGAAGCGCCGCCACCGGCTCCGCGCGCTGCTCCTGCGCCGTGATATAGCGCACGCCGCTCTCCATCGGGAGGGCCAGGATGGGGTTGACATTCGCCAGACCACCCGCGCGGAAGAAACCGTCCTCCGTGGCCAGGCGGGAGTGAACGCCGGTGCCAATGATGTGGACCAGACGGTCTTCTTTCGTCGCCTCTGCGATAATCGCGGCGGCGCGTTCGATCGCCTCCAGCTGATTCGCGGCGATCCAGTCCATCAGCTCCTGCAGCCTCTGCAGATACTGCAGTGTCACAGGGGACGTGCCCATCATCCTCTCCTCCATAATCTTCAGTCTTTGCCGCGCCCGGGACAGGGACGCAACGGCCGGCCGCTCCCCTCCGGCGCTTTCCGATGCTGACACCGGGAAGGGATAACGACAATCGTAGGATAATACTACAGAAATGGAGGACAGCGCCTTGACGGCTTCAGAGGAACATCTCCGGACGCAGCCCGATATCGTCATCTTCGCCCCCGACGACCCGTGCGGACCGGACGGGCAGAACCAGCACTTAAACGCCATCGCCACTCCGGGCGGAGCGCTCCTGGCCACCTGGACATCGGCCAGCGTGGAAGGTGCGGACAACCAGCGCGTCATGTTCAGCCGCTCCGCCGACGGCGGCAAGACCTGGTCACCCCCCCAGATGCTGGACGGGGCCGGCCCGGAGGATGCTCCCGGCACAGGGATGGCAAGCTGGCAGTTCCTGATCTCCTGTCCCGGCGTACTGAAGGGCGGCGGCTCGCGCATCTGGTGCTTCTACACCAAGAACGTGGGCGTGGATGATGCCCGCGCGGCCGACACGGGTGTGCTGCGTGGTCGCTTCTCGGACGATGACGGCATCTCCTGGAGCCGCGAGACGTTCGACTATCCGATCGCGCCAAACGCCATCAGCAACCCGGACCCCTCCGTGCCTCCCGTCTGGATCGTCTACCAGAACCCCACTACCCTCCCGGATGGAAGCGTGATCGCCGGCTTCACCCGGTGGGCCAGCGATGCCGTGGATCCCGGCGCGGACATGCTTCACCGGATGTCGGAATGCTGCTTCCTGCGCTTCGAGAATATCCTGTCCGAGGCCGACCCGGCAAAGCTGGTGGTGACCACGTGGCCTGCAGGACCCCACGGCCTGAAGGTAGAGAGGCCGGAGCGCCCGGGCGTGAGCGTGGCGCAGGAACCCTCCGTGCAGCCCCTGCCGGACGGACGCCTCATCTGCGTGATGAGGACCCTGCGGGGAATGCTGTACTTTGCGCTCTCGGAGGATGGCGGCAGGAACTGGGACCAGCCGCGTCCCCTGAGATACGCGCCGGACGGGGAACCCCTGAAGAACCCTCTGGCCCCACCCCCCCTCTACCGTTTGCGCGACGGGCGGTATCTGCTGGTGTTCTTCAACAACGACGGAAGCGGCCACGGCGGATGCGGTCCGACGGACGCTGCCAACGTGCGCAATCCTGCCTGGATCACGGTGGGCCGCTTCATTCCCGGGGAGAAGGAGCATCCTCTGAGATTCGGCCCGCCGCAGATCTTCGCGGACACCGGATGGGTGCCGGCGCCGGGAACTAACCGCACGCAGGTGGCCTCTTACTGCAGCCTGGTGGAGACCGGGGACGAGAGGCTGCTCTTCTATCCCGACCGGAAGACCTACCTTCTGGCGAAACGGCTTACGGACGACTTTCTGGCTGCCTGCGACCCGGGAGAATCCGCGTGACCGCGGCGGGTGTGGGGGCGTCACATCTGCGGAGAGGGAGGGAAATCATCGCTCCTGCAGGAGGATACCGATCTGCGATGAATAGCCTGCGCATCGCGGCGGCGCTCTGCGCCGCCTGTCTGATCATTCCGGTCCCTTCCATGGCCGCCGGCGGGGGGCCGCCCATCTGTCCCCACGCCAACGAATGGACTCCTCAGGTGGCCGCCTGGGCGAAAGGAGCTCCCTGGATCAAGGTGCTCTACGCTCACGTCATTCCGGCAGCGAAGGCCACGGGGGCCCGCGTGTTCTATCGCCCCTGGGACCAGCGCTCCGGCCCGGACGGCGATCCCGGGGTGGGCGGCCGGAGGATGGCCCGTGAGGTGCTGGAGAACCTGTCCCGCATCCCCCGAGAGAGCTGGCCGGATGCCATCAGCTTCCAGAATGAGTTCAACGACGTCAGTCCTGAGACCGCCAGAGCGTTTCTGGACTACTACGACACGCTGCGCGAGGGCGGATACCGGGGACTGATCATCTACGGCTCCTACGGACCCGGTGGCCCCACGGACATCACCGAGTGGGAACGCCCGCACATCCGCGCCTGCGTGGAGAAGGCGGACGGTATCGAGACTCACGAATACTGGGACCTCACCATCCGCCATTACGACACCTGGCTGGCGCACCGCCATGTCCGGATGATCGAACGGTATCCGTGGCTGGCAACGAAGCCCTGGTTCATCGGGGAGTTCGGGAGCGACGGTGTC
>CALCJH010000200.1 GCA_937967775.1 uncultured bacterium
GTGCACTCATAGGCGCCGAAACCCACGATGCGGTTCTCTGCAAGGGCGATGAACGCCGTGACCGGCTGACGCGCGAACGCGACTGAGGTCTCATCCGCCCACGCGGCAGAGAAATGGCTTTCGATGAAACCGGTCACAACCCTCTTTTCATAGGGCTGAGCCCGCCGCAGGACGATCCCCTCCCGCTCCATCCGCTCCATCGCTTCCTGAAGAGGAGGAAGCCTGTACAACCGCACCAGCATATCCGGCATTTTGCCCGGCACCTCCGAAGAATGGTTCCTCCGAAGAGGTTCGACCCTGACGGCGCGACTTCCTGGCACAGGAGAGGTTCCAGGAAACCGGCACGCAAAGACAACGACGGCGGAAAGGAATGAGTTGGGCGACTCTCATCCCTCTCCGCCGGACTTGACCGGCCGACCCCAGCTGCCAGACAAGCGCGGCCGGCATCCGTATTATCGGATACTGCGAGCTATTTCCTTTCCGCGACCGGGGAGGCGGCTCGCTCCCACGTGAACAGATCCCCTTCCTCCACAGCCGCCTCCTCTGACACGATGACGGCACGCGAGCTGTCGTTGCGGACATCCTCCACCCGGACTCTGCCGACGTCCCGGGACTCACGCCATACTTCCCGCCCCTCGCTATCGCGGATCACACTCTCACGGTAGATCCTCAGTTCCCTGCCGGGAGCCAGCCCTGCGAACGCGCCAAGATCCAGAATGGCATAGCGCGTCCCGTCACGCTCGTAGACCGCGGACACTCGCCCCACAGGCGGGAAATAGGGGGCGAGAGAAGAAACGACCTCGGTGACGGCCTTGCGGGTGGCGCGCCCGATGCGGCTTTCAGCCCATTCCGTGGTCTCGAAGTTTCCGATCAGAACCAGGTCACGCAACCGGCCACCCGCGATGCCCACAGAAGAAGAGCGATCCTCCGCCTGCACGCTGCGAGCGAGGAGTATCCGTCCCGTAGAGGCGTCTACCAGCCGCACGTCCAGAGCCACACGAGCCGTGGACTGCTTGTAGCGCGCGCCGGCCACCACCTCGGCCACTCCACCCAGAAGCGTGCGGTTCTCCTTTACCCCGAATTCCGTGACTCTGCCCCCGAGGAGATAGTCCACACCCAGGATCCTGCCCGCTCTAGCCGCGGTCTCCGGGTCCAGAATGCCATCCGCCCGGAGCCGGTGTTCATCCATCAAACGCTCAAGCTGGGCGCGCTCGACGACCTGTACCCCGCCCAGCTTCACCAGCTCGGAGATGATCATATCCGTCAGGCCACGGCTCAGCGGAGTGCCGCGAAACTCCGCCGTGGCCTCGAACGGCACGACCCCAATCCTCTTCATCCCTTGTGCCGGCGCACTGCCGCCAGCGATGAGCGACAACAGGGTAAGGGCCCACGCAAGCGTTCTTTTCTCCATGACCGACTTACCTCCCGGCCCGGATTCAGCGCGGGGTCCGCGAATACTCTTCATCCACCATCCGGCGGATCATGCTCAGATTGACCGCGTCGTAGTCGTCCAGAACCCCGGCCCGCCTGTAATGTAAGACCGCCTCAGCCTCCATTCCCTCTCGCAGGTAGGCATCGGCCAGCAGACAGTGATAGGCAGGATCATCCTTCTTGAGGCGGACGGCCGTGCTCAGCACGTCAATCGCTTCGTGGGTGCGGCCGCAGCGCAGAAGCAGCGCACCCAGCCGAATTGCGTAGTAGGGGTCGTCAGGGGCATAGATGGTAGCGTGCTGGAAGTGAGTGATGGCCTCTTCCAGCCGCCCCACCCGGCTGTAAAACTCGGCCAGGCCGAAATGATAGAAACTGTCCGTGCGGGCAAGTTCCACCGCCTTTTCCGTCTCAGCGATGGCCGCCTGCTTCAGTCCGCACTCCCAGAGCGCCTTGCCCAGCTTGAAGCGGTATAGAGGATTGCTTGCGTCGTATTCGACAGCCCTGCGGTACTCCACCACCGCCGCCTGCCATTTGCCGTAGCTGCGGTAGAGCTCCGCCAGACTGTAATGGGGCTCCGCTTTCCGGGGATTGGTGCGGATGGCCTCCTTGTATTGAGACAGAGCCTTGGCGGACTCCCCGGCAAGACAGTAAGCGTCCCCCAGACGTGTCCGACGGTCCGGGTTAGCCTGATCTTGCCCCACGGCTTTGCGGTAGTCGCGGATAGCCGCGTCCAGTTCGCCGGCCGCGAGATGGCAATCGCCGGCGAACTGGCTTTCGTCGGCCGTGCTCCGCGCCCGCCCCGGACCTGTTCCCGGGGAACGCCCCCTTTGCTGCTGTTCCTTACGCGGCGAACTCATTCTGCCGGAGTCTTTCCGTCCCTGAGGTCTCTGCTATCAAGGATTATGGTCACCGGACCGTCGTTTGTCAGCCCCACCCGCATATGGGCCTGAAACTCGCCCGTGGACACCGGTATTCCTGTCTCACGAAGGCGCAGTACGAACTCGTCAAAAAAGACCCTGGCCTCCTCCGGCGGGGCAGCATCGGAAAAGCCCGGCCTTCTTCCACGCCGGGTATCCGCCAGAAGGGTAAACTGCGAGACAGCCAGGACTTCCCCGCCGACGTCTCTGACGGAGAGGTTCATCTTGCCCTGTTCGTCCGGAAAGATGCGCAGACCTGCGACCCGGTCCGCCATCCAGGCCGCGTCGTGGCCGCCGTCGCCC
The DNA here is from genome assembly GCA_937967775.1 of uncultured bacterium. GTDB lineage: Bacteria > Armatimonadota > UBA5829 > DSUL01 > DSUL01 > CALCJH01. The sequence continues at coordinate 2,652 of CALCJH010000200.1, forward strand.
CGCGCGACTCCCAGCAGGACCAGCAGCCCTGCTCCGATGCAGGCCACCCGGCGGTCATCAACATCCACGTGCGCGCCCGCGACGCGCTGGACGACTGCTCTCACTTGGTCCTTCTGGTCCGGGCCGGCTTGCCTCCCAGCCGGTGGATGCGCAGAACGTCGTTCAGCTTGGCCACATTGACCATCACCTGGTTGAGCTGGCTCAGACTCTCCACCTCCACCTGCAGGTGGAAGGACGCCATCTTGTTGGGAAGAGCCCTGATGTTGGCAGACCGGATGTTGATGCGCGCCTCGCTGAAGATGGCCGAGATATCCGAAAGCAGGCCCATCCGGTCCAGAGTCTCGATGCTGATGTCCGCCACATACGTGCCGCCCGGCTCCCCGCCCCAGTCCACCTCCACCAGGCGCTCCGGCTCGGAGGCGCGG
>CALCJH010000201.1 GCA_937967775.1 uncultured bacterium
ATTGCACGGCCGCTCCCTTGACCCCCATGGCGTTATTCACCACGTGGCTGATCATCCGGAAACGCTTCGTCTGCTTGGCGGTCAGGGCGAACTCCCGGAAATGCCAACTCCAGTCGTAGCCCTGATCCCGGACCATCTGCGCAAGCTCCAGAAGCTCCGGATCCCCCGTGCGGTTGTAAAGCCAGATGATACACAGCGCCATCTCCGTCCAGCGCATCACCGCCCAGGTGTGCATGTGGTTGACCGGAAGCTGATTCTTCATGTAGCGGAAGAAGCGCTCTATGAAAGGGATGACCCTCTCGTCCCCGGTCACCTCGTGATACTGCGTCAGCACCTTCAGCATCACAGACAGAGGCCACCAGTCCACATTCCCCCGCATCGGGCCGAAAAGTCCGTAGGCGTCCTGGCTCTTCAAAGTCCATTCGATCCACTCCTGCGCCTTTGCTTTCAGGTCCTCATCCTCAAGCAGATGCGCAAGGGGAACGAAGCCGTCCAGGTAATATGGCCCGCGCTCCCAGCTCTCGCCGGTGCCGCCGCGCCACCCGCTATTCGGCCCCAGCGATTCCCAGAACTCGGGGAGCTTGCCGGACTGCCCTTCCGCCTGAATGCGAAGCTGCCTCTTCAGCCAGCCACGGGGCTTTACAGCGCCGAGCGGCAGGAAACAGAAGGCTGAAGGGACAAGCGGTGGACGGTTATTCACGTAGAAGCTGTTCATGCTTTCTCCTCACGGATTTGCAGGGCGAAACCGGGGTCAATCGTCAGATCCGGCCCGCCGGCCAGAGAAGCATAAGACACAGAGAGTGTTTTCTCCTCCCACGTTTCCGGCAATCAAGAGAACCGGAACGATAGAAGAGAAGCCAGGAGAGCAGGGATCTCCCAACATTTGCCGGAAGGAGCGGCCGATGAATAAGACAGGGATTATACGGATGCTACTGCCGACGGCGATGATGCTGATGAGCGCGCTTCCTGTCCGCGCGGACAACCAGGGCCTCCCCCTTGTGGACTTCACGTCACCAGACGCGGTACAGCAGTGGGTCGCGGCGAACCACGTGGCATCTTTGAAGCACACGCCCGAAGGGATGGAAGTCACCATCAGCGGCGGAGATCCCTATATCATCGGCCCGCCCCTAGACCTGCCGGAAGGCCAGACTCTGTGGCTGGACCTGAAACTGCGCTCGGAGGAAGGCGGAGCGGGACAGGTGTTCTACTTCCAGACCCATCCCACGGAGGAGCAGAGTGTGCGCTTTTCGGCGCCGCCCGGCGAATGGATCGAAGCGCGTCTTCCGCTTCCCGCTCTCGAGGCGGGCTACCGCTTCCGGATAGACCCTCCGGGCGGCAGCGGAAAGGCGGTCATTGCACGCATGAGCTTCCGTCCCCGCGTGCTGCTGAAAGCTCCGCAGTGGCCGAAGCCCGAGCCGTGCCGCGGCACGGGCGACGTGCTGGTACACTCCGGCCCCATCAACGTGCGGGAGGGGACGCGAGGATGCCTTGCGCTGGAGGTAGCAGGATACCGGTTCGGGATGCTGCACACCGGTGGCATGCTGGGCTACCTGACGGGGAGTGAGCTCCGATGGATGGACTTCTCCAACGCTCCCAGAGCTTCCGCCACGACGGGACATGCCTACGTTGACACCGTCACCGCCACCGATCAGGACGGCGCAACGTGGACCATTCGACGCACCCTGACCTCCGGCAAGTCCTCGGAGGACCGGGGCTCCCTTGACCTCACCGTCACCATCAGCGTCAACAGGGACCGCACGGTGGTCTATCTCCCGCTCACGCTCCTGTTTGCCGGTTCCGGTTCCTTCGGAGAGAGAAAAGGGCAGGCGCTGTTCCCCGGGCTGGAATACCTTGAAGATGAGCCCTCCAGCAGCGAGGCCGATATCATCGGACCAGCATCGCGCCGCCAGGTACCGGACACCCTGAAGATCACCTTCCCCCTGATGGTTCTTCAGGTGGACGGTGTGTACGGTGGCCTGATCTGGGAGCCGCAGCCCGATATCTGCGCGCTCTTCGACTCTCCGGACCGCATCTTCTCATCCGGCGGGCACGTGATGGGCCTGCTTTTCCCCGGCTCGGACGGCCAGAACCGGGTGGAGGGAGACCTTCTTCCCTATGAGGGCGTCACTCTTGCCGCGGGCACGCCGCTTCAGGTGAAATCCACCATCATCGGCGGCAAGGGCGACACAGTCATTCCGGCGGTGCAGCAGTATGTGGAGCTTCGCGGACTGCCTCCCCTTCCGGATACTGGACGCAACCTCCAGTCGTACGCCTCGCTTGCAGCCCGCGGCTGGCTGGACTCCGACATCCGGAATGGCAAGCTGTTCCGCCATGCTGTCTGGCCCGGCTTCGGGGCAGTGCCTGCCGCGGACGCTTCGGCGTTTATGCTGTGGCTGCAAGCGGTTGTTCAGGACAAAGACACCCGCCAGCGCCTTGAGCAGACGGCGGGCGAGGCGTTGTCCGTGGTGGATCCGTCGCATTACGACTTCGCGGCCGTGAGCCACATCCCGTACTTCCGGCCCTCCTTGTTGTTTGGGAGCGTCCTTGAGAGTGCAGACAAAGCGGCTCAGGAGGCCCGCGGGCACGTCGCCCGCTTCGACGCGCAGGATCTCATCCGCTACACTCCGCAGGAAGGGCGCCCCGACTACAGCCGCACTCATTTTACAGACCACGCCAGCGGGCTGACCGGCGGCGTGGTATGGCGTTTGCTGCAGCAGGCAACATTCGCGGGAGACCGGGACCTTGTGGAATCCGCTCTGAAGAAGCTCCGGGCGCTCAGTCAGTATGACAGGGGAATCCCACGGGGCGCGCAGACCTGGGAAGTGCCTCTCCATACCCCGGACATCCTGGCATCGGCCCATATGGTGAACGCCTTCCTCACCGGCTATGAGATCACCGGGGACCTGTCTTTTCTAGAAAGAGCGCGCTACTGGGCGTGGACCGGGGTTCCCTTCGTCTATCTGGTAAATCCCACCGGGAAGCTGGTCGGGCCCTACAGCACCATTGCGGTCTACGGCGCCACGGACTGGCGCGCCCCGGTCTGGTTCGGACAGCCCGTCCAGTGGTGCGGTCTGGTATATGCCGACGCCCTCTACCGGTTGGCCAGACACGATGCCGATGGCCCGTGGAAGAAGCTTGCGGACGGCATCACTGCCGCCGGCATCCAGCATAGCTGGAAGGAAGATGATGCGCACCGGGTGGGTCTCCTGCCGGACTTCTATCACCTCCGCGAGCAGCGCTCCGACGGTCCCGCCATCAACCCGGGTACCGTGCAGGCCAATGCCATCCGGTTCTTCGGACAGCCCTGCGCCTATGACTTTCAGGTGGCGCGCCAGTCGCGGCTGTTCATCCACGCCCCGGGCGAGATAGGCGCTCTGGAAGAGGACGGCGGCCGTGTCTCGTTCTCTGTAAGGGGATGGCGCTCCGTCCCGTACCGGGTGCTGGTCAGCGGCCTGGAGAAACAGCCGTCCGTCCGGATCAACGGCGCCAACGTGCCACTTGAGTCTCCGCACGCTTTTGCGGACGGGAGGCTGGTCCTCCAGGTGGAGGGAAGCCCGCAGATCGAAATCACATTGGCAGCAGGCGTCGCGGGCCGTTAGCTGTTCAGGGCAGGATCTCCAGCGGGCTGGCCGCCAGCTTGCGGATGGTGCGCGCGTCCACCCGCTCCACCCCGGGATTGCCCGCCGCCCGGTCGCAGTAGTCCGAGCGGTTGAACCGCAGGATGATCTCCAGAGGGGGCTCTAGGTGGAACGGCCGGGCCACTCCGATCAACCCGACAGCCCTTCGCGCCGCTTCGCGGATGCGCCTGCGCGCTTCATCCAGAGGAACCAGCCGCGCGGAATTCCGTCCCACCCCTTCTTTGACGACTGCCGTCTCCACAGGCTGGAAAAACCCCTCCGCCTCCGCACAGGCAGCCGCGTCACCGCTGACCATCACGAGCGGCACGCCGAAATGACCCGCGATGATCGCCCACTGCGCCAGCTCCCCCATCCTCCTGCCGTTGACGATGTAATCGTGCCAGGCGACCGACGACTGAGTATGGTCGAGAAAAGCGTTCAGGGTGCCCGCCATCGCGTGCGCGCCGATGATAAGGGTGGCGTCGAAGGAAGAATCCATCTGACCCCACCACCTGGC
>CALCJH010000202.1 GCA_937967775.1 uncultured bacterium
TTGGACACCACACGCGTGACCACCAGATCCTGCCCCTGCTGATCCATGCTGGCGATGTCCACCACGTAGATGGTGCGCGGTTTGAAGTCTCCCCACGGCAGGTCGTGGCGCTCCTCGCGGGGGGTGAGCAACCCCCTGTAACGGGTGATGAGGTTCGTCAGACGGTTGTGCACCTTCCGGAGGGTCTGGTAGTGGTGGCTCCGGTACTGCTCCATCCCCCTGCCGTTGTCACCGGCCTCCATGTAATCGAAGACGCGGCGGAACCATTCCTCCAGGTCGGCGAAAGTGCGCACATACACGGCCGCTTTGCCGTCGCCGATGTTGTAGCCGTCCTTTGCCCCAATGACCTTCTGATTGATGTACTGGATCAGCGCGTCCGCCTTGGCGTCCACGTCGTCGCGGCTCAACACCACCTCGGCGAACTCCATGATGTCCTGCAGCCCCCAGGCCAGAGGATGCACGTTGCCCATCACCTCCGGGTTGGTGCGCAGTGTGTTCAAGTTGAAGCCGTCTTCCCGGAAGGGCGCATAGTACTCAACATTCTCGAATGCGCGGCAGGGGACTCCCAGCACGTTGTAGAGGGCGCGGTCGGCCTCGGTCAGCGGAGTGATTCCCAGGTCTCGGTAGCGCTCCTCCAGCGGCGAGCCCGGCTCCGCCTCCGCCGGGAAGTCCAGGAACAGCATGTCGTGTCCCTTGACGTTGAAGCACACGCACGCCACGTCATCCCGGGCGGCGAAGATGCTCTGCAGGAGGAACTCGATGGTGCTGGTCTTGGTGGCCAGCCCGGACACACCCGTCAGGGTGACGTGCGCTGCCTCAGGCCCCAGCAGAAAGTCCGCATCCAGATAAACCGGCGCAAGCAGCTCCCCGTTCTGATAAGCACCCACAGCCACTCCCGTCCGGTCCGCGTAGGCGTCCATCCGGAGCGCCCGGCGCACGCAGAGATCATCCGCCAGATACACCGGACCGCCGGGAACGGGCTGTACCGGCTCCTCGGGCTCCCTGCGAAGCACAGCCGCGGTATAGCAGCGGATCTCCGGACGGCGGGTCATCGCTTCCATCGCCGGGTCTCCGTCCAGCCCGATATAGTCATGCATGGCGCTGGCCACATCGGTGTAGGACCAGCCTTCCACGACTACGCCGTAGACCTCCACATTCTCGGCCAGGACTACCACCAGAGTACCGATGCCCACCGGCGAGCCGGGAGCTGTCCAGAAATGGAACTCGTATGCGGTGTTGGGTTTAGGCTCGGTGGCCACCACGCGCCCCACCTGAGCCAGTCGCGGCCGGGACGGCGCGCCTGTAGAGCCTGCCTCCTGTTCAGAAATCATGGTCTCCTCCTCACACCCTAAACCTGAAGCCTTGCATCCATTTCGACCGCCGTAGGGGCGATGGAGCGCAGATACTGCTCGCAATCGCGCACCGGATAGATCATCCGGTCCCAGCGGGCATCCGGCAGACTGAGCGGCGTGCGCTCCGCCAGCAGCCAGCCGGAGATCTCCCCGGCCATCCGGAGGGTCTCCTCGTCGGCGCGGGCCTCCACGCGCACCAATCCGAAAGTCTGGTCCTGTCCGGCGCTGTCGCGCAGACGCAGATACCACGAGTACACCGGCCTGTACCCGTGGCGGTGCGGTTGAAAGACGGTGGTCCGCTGTCCCTCAGGCAGCTCCAGCAACCTGCGTTGCTCCTCCCCGGCGAAGTAACGTGTCTGATGGCTCTTGATGAGGCCCACCACCCGGCGAAGACCGCCCTCCTGCTCCGAATCCGGAAGCTCGCCGTCCACCAGAAGCCATTGCCGCTCCCCGGACGACTCTAGCCACCGCTTCAGGAGGGTCCTTTCCAGCCGCCGCCGGAGGTCCCCGAGCATCTCCAGGGAATACTGGCGGATATATGCCGGGTTGTCCGCGTCCTCCGGCACACGCGCCATCGGCGATGAATCCACGCACGCGAGCCCCCAGCGCTGGAGCTCCTCCGGCGGCGCGAAGGCAAACGGGAAGATGAGCGCTTCGCGGGACTCGGACATCCCCGGCGCCAGGCGCATCAGCCGGTCCGCCCCTCTCTCCCGCACACACGCGGCGGCGTATCCCCATATGACCGGGACCCCGTGCCAGATAAGCGCTACTCTCGAACGCTGGATACCGTCCAGAAAATGGGTGAAGCCCGACCCGGCCAGCGCGGGGACAGGCTTCTGCTCCAGCGCAACCCCTTCCACCACGCGGGCATGGTGCGTGGCTGGTGTGGCGGGAACAAGCTCGGTCATCTCATCGGACTGCGGCGTCCCCCGGACAACCCGCAGCGCAGGGTCCTCCCGATGCTCCCGGACAAACCTCTGCAGGGCATCCGCCAGGCTCATGCCGCGCCGTCCCCCGCCGCTGACGCAACGATCTTCTTCAACCCGTCCTCTAACCGCATCAGCTCCAGACCGAATACTTCATGCGCGTGATTGGGCTCGGCAACGTTATCTTCCTGAAGCATTCTGATCTGGTCCGGCGTCAGCGGAAAGCGGGAGCTTATGCGCGAGAGGACGCCTGACAGCGGCATCATCAGCCACACCGGCAGATGCACAAAGAGCCGCCGCACTCCCAGCTCGCGGGCCACCATCCTGACGATCTGCTCGTAGGCGAGCTGCTCCGGGCCGCCCAGATCATAGGTCTGACCGACGTGGCGCTCCTCCTCCGCGCTGGAGGCGAAAGCGGCGCAGACATCCTCCACGGCGATGGGCTGCATCCGGTTTTTGCCGGACCCGATCACGGGTATGACCGGCGCCCGGCGGACAAGATCCATCATCGTCGTAGTGAAGCCATCCCCGATCCCGAAGATGAGCGAGGGCCGCAGGATCACCCACTGCAGACCGCTCGCCCGGACCGCCTCCTCGCCCATCCATTTGGTTCGGTGATAGGCGTTCGGTGCGTGCGGCCGTGTGCCGGCGGCGCTCATATGCACAAGACGGCGGACACCGGCCTCTCTGGCGGCAAGAGCGACGGCAGCCGCGCCTTCAGCGTGGATGCGCTCGAAGGTCTGGTCGCGCGTCTCGCGGATAATGCCCACCAGGTTGACCACCACATCGCAACCCTGGAAGGCC
>CALCJH010000203.1 GCA_937967775.1 uncultured bacterium
GCTGCCGGGATGGATGCTGGATGTGCTGCTCAGCCTGAACATCACGATGGCGCTCACCATCCTGCTGATGACGATGTACACCGTCCGCCCGCTGGACTTCTCCAGCTTCCCGTCGCTGCTGTTGATCGTAACGTTGTTCCGGCTGGCCCTGAACATCGCGGCCACGCGCCTCATTCTGCTGCACGCGGAGGCCGGGGCGGTCATTCACGCCTTTGGCTCCGTGGTGGTGGGCGGAAACTACGTGGTGGGTCTGGTGGTGTTCATCATCCTGGTCATCATCCAGTTCGTGGTCATCACCAACGGCGCCGGCCGCGTCGCGGAGGTGGCCGCCCGGTTCACGCTGGATGCCATGCCCGGAAAGCAGATGGCCATTGACGCCGACCTGAATGCCGGGCTCATAGACGAGGCTCAGGCCCGCGCCCGGCGCGAGAAGGTGGCTCAGGAGGCGGATTTCTACGGCGCGATGGACGGCGCCAGCAAGTTCGTCCGCGGAGACGCCATCGCCGCGGTGGTGATGATCATCATCAATATCCTGGGCGGGTTCACGGTGGGCATCCTGCAGCACAAGATGGACCTGGCCACCGCCCTGCAGACCTACACCCTGCTGACCATCGGTGAAGGGCTGGTGACGCAGATCCCCGCGCTGCTCATCTCCACGGCCACCGGTCTTATCATCACCCGCGCTTCTTCGGATGTGAACCTGGGCCGGAGCATGGTGGGCCAGATCCTGGCGCAGCCGAAAGCCATCGCCACGGCGGCCGGCGTGTTCCTGGCGCTGGGACTGGTGCCCGGGATCCCCAAAGCGCCCTTCCTGCTCGTGGGGACCCTGACCGGGTTGTTCGCGATGGTCATCAGCAAGCCGCCCGAGGCTCCGCCCGCCGAGGAGAAGAAGACCGAGGCTCCCAAAGCCCCGGAGAACCTGGCGTCGCTGGTGTGGGTGGACCCGCTGGTGGTGGAGATCGGGTACGGTCTGATCTCCCTTGCGGACCGCACACAGGGCGGAGACCTGCTGGACCGCATCACCGCGCTGCGGCGTCAGCTGGCTTCCGAGTCCGGTTTCGTGGTGCCTCCCATAAGGGTGCGGGACAATCTGCAGCTGCGCCCCACCGAGTATGTCTTCCGCCTGAAGGGCGTGGAGGTTGCGCGCGGCGAGGCCTATCCGGGGCAGCTTCTGGCCATGAACCCCGCCGGAGGATCGCTGGATCTGCCGGGGCTGCGCACGAAGGAACCCGCATTCGGACTGCCCGCTGTCTGGATTGCCGAGCAAGACCGCAGCGTGGCCGAGTCGCTGGGTTGCACGCTGGTGGATTGTACCACAGTGATCATCACCCACCTTTCCGAGGTCATCCGGTCGAACGCGGGCGAGATACTCTCGCGGCAAGATGTGCAGGCTGTGCTGGATTCCGTCAAGGAGCGGGCGCCGGTGGTGGTGGAGGAGCTGGTGCCCGGTCTGCTGACGGTGGGCGAGGTGCAGAAGGTCATCGCCCGGCTGCTGGACGAGCGCGTGGACGTGCGCGACATGGTGACCATCATGGAGTGTCTGGCGGACTGGGCGCGTCTGACCAAGGATACCGATATCCTGGTGGAGCGCGTCCGCGAGCGCCTGGCAAGGCAGATCACCCGGCAGCACCTGGAGGCGGATGGACGGCTGTATGTCTTCACCGTGGATCCGAAGCTGGAGAAGCTGCTCTCCGAGTCCGTCCGCCAGACCGAGAACGGCCCGCGCTGCATCATAGACCCCGCCCTGCTGCAGCGGCTGCTGCTGGCCACCCGCGACTGCATGGAGAAGATGGCCCGCGAGGGGCGTCAGCCGATCGCGCTGGTGTCCCCTCCAGTGCGGCTGCATTTCAGAAGGCTTGTGGAACGCAACTTCCCGCAGCTTGTGGTGCTGTCCTACAACGAGATCGCTGCGGGGGTGAACATCGAATCGCTGGGAATGGTGAGCGTCGAATATGAAGATCAGGAAGTTTGAAGCGGACACACTGCGCGAGGCTATGGAGCAGGCCCGCCGGGAGCTGGGTGACAACGCCGTCATCCTGAACACGCGCGAGGTGCGTCCCCTGCCCGGCGCGCGGACAGGGGGGCGGCCGCGGGTGGAGCTGGTGGCCGCAGTGGACACGGGACCGGCGGTGCTTACCAGCCCGGAGCCGCCTGCGCCGCGTGAGGCGGAGACGGGACGGGATCAGGAAGCGTCACCGGCGCTGGCTGCCGAGGTTGCCGCCCTCCGGGAAGCCCTGGTCTCTCTGGTGGGAGAGGGCGTGCTGGTAGCTCATACGAAAGCGGCCCCCGGTCCCGAGCGCAGAATGCGGGATGTGGGCGTAGATGCGGCTCTGGCCGGGCAGATCGCCCGGTCGCTTCAGGAATGCTCTTCACCCGAAGAGGCCGCTGCACAGTGGGAATGCCTGTTCTCCTGCGCGGCGCCGTCGCTGCCCGAAAGCGGGCCGGCTGTCTGGGCGCTGGTGGGTCCGACAGGAGCGGGCAAGACCAGCTGCGCCGCCCGTCTGGCCGCAGCCTACCGGTTCCGGGAGAAGCGCTCTGTGGCGCTCATCTCCTGCGACGGGGTGCGCATCGGGGCGCCGGAGCAGCTCCAGCGCATCGCCTCCACCATGGGAACTCCCTTTGAGCTGTGCCTGGATGCATCCTCGCTCTCGGAGGCCCTGGACCGCTGCTCCTCGCACGATATCGTTCTGGTGGACACCCCCGGGGGCCCGCCGCGCGACGATGGCTTTCTGAAGGGGCTCCGGTCGCTCCTTAGAGACGGCCGCATCAGTGCGCACCTGGTGCTGCCCGCTAACATCTCCCGCGAGGCTCGCAGAATCGCCGTGGAAGCGTTCTCGGCGCTGGATCCGCAACGGGTCATCCTGACCAAGCTGGACGAAGCAGGCAGCAGCATCCCTCTGCTGGCCATCTCTCAGGAGATTCCGGCCGCCGTGTCCTTCGTCTCTGAGGGACAGGAGCTTGCCGGAGGACTGATGCCCGCAGACGCCCGGTCTCTTGCGCTGCGGGTGATGGAGGAGCTCATGGGATGAGCAAAGCGGGAGTACGGACGGGCGGAGGAAGGCAAAGGTGATCGAAATGCGCTCGCTTTACGCGTGGATCGGTACCATGCTCGCCACCTGCTGCTTTGCCGTGACGCTATTCGTCTGCGTGTCAGGGGGGCAGGATCTGCTGATCTCCGTCCTGAAGTCCATCGCCGTTTTCTTCGCAGTCCGCTACGTGGCGGGGGTATTCGGCGGGCTGGTGCTGTCTCTGGAGCAAGGGAGCAGGAGCGAGACTCCCGCCCCGGGTGAGGATGCCGGCTGATGGCTGTCACCACACGGACCGTTGACGCGCGCGATCTCTGGACGCGCTACAAAAGACAGGGCGACGAAAACGCCCGCCTGGAGCTGATCGAGCGTTACGCTTATCTGGCGCGGGCGGGGGCCGAGCGGCTGCGCCTGCCGCCGCATGCCGCGTTTTCGCAGGACGATCTTTACGGGTACGCCGTCCTGGGACTGATAGACGCCATCGA
>CALCJH010000204.1 GCA_937967775.1 uncultured bacterium
CTCCTCGATCGCGCCCAACAGGGCGCCTTGCGCCGGCCGGCCCAAGGCCCGCCACGTTCGTTCGTTGATGAGGATGAGCCGGGGCGTGAGGATGTGACCGGTGAGGACCAGGTACTTCTGGACCTCGTACAGTTTCGCTGCGTCGATGGTCGGCAGAGGGTTCTCCTGGCCCTCTACTACGCTCTGGCGCAGAGCGAGGTAGAGCTCCCCAAAAGGGATCGGGGTGGGTTTGGCGCCCCACGCGCGGGCCATGGCCACGAACACCTCGTTCTCCGGCACCCGCAGCTTGAACTCACGGAGGTCTGCCACGGTTCTCACAGGCTTCCGGGTGGTAGTGAGGTGGCGGACCCCGTAGTAGGTGGCCGCCAGGATCCGCAGCCCGCGCCTTTCCACAAGCGTCCGGGAGAGCTCGGCTGCGATGGGGCTTTTCATGACCTTCTGGAGGTGCGCCTCGTCGCGCCATGCGTAGGGCGCCTCGAGAGCTCCCAGGGGAGGGAAGAACTGACTGATGGCGGCCGCGCCCTCTGTGGTGAGCTGTTGGGTACCGACCATGAAGTTCTCGATCTGGTCGCGGGTGGTGCCCAGCTGGCCCGCGGGGAAGGCCTGGATCTGGAGGTACCCCTGCGTTCGCTGGGACACGCTGCGCGCGACACGTTCGATCATCTGGACCGAAGGATGATCCGGCGGGAGGACCTCGCCCCACCGCAGGACCATGACGGCACCCGCGGGCGCGGCCCACGCGAGGACCGTGAGCGCAGGGCCACCCCGAATGCGCGCCGAACCATGACGCCACCCCCGAGGGAAGAGTGTGAGAACGTTTGCAGATTACCACGGAGAGCAGGGTTGTCAAGGGGTGACCCGCCCGCGGAGCCCTACGGGCTCGGTCGGGGTGAAGGTACGGGTTCGCCGGTGGAGCCGGTCGGGCTGACGGACGCGAGCCGCGCGCCGCAGGACTCGCGGACGACCAGACGGGGAGGGAGGACCACCAGGCGGGGTGGACGGGCCGGATCCTGGAGGCGGGCCAGCAGCAGGGTGGCGGCAGTCTTCCCCAGTTCGAAGGTGGGCTGGGCCACCGCGGTCAGGGGTGGGGTCAGGATGGGCGCCCAGTCCATGTCGTCGAACCCCACCACCGCCATCTCCTCCGGGATTCGAACCCCCGCCTGCTTGAACCCCAAGAGCGCACCGATCGTCATCAGGTTGTTGGCCACGAACACCGCGGTCGGGCGCGGGGAACTCTCGAGGAGCCGCGCAGCCAGGCGGTACCCGCTGTCGACCTTGAAGGTTCCCTCCAGCAGCCAGGACTCCACCAGCGGGAGCCCGAACCGCCGCAGGGAGTCGCGGAACGCACGCGTACGCTCGCGCCCCGTGTAGAGCCGGCCAGGCCCCCCAATGAGGGCGATGTGCCGGTGACCCAGCCGCACCAGATGCTCCACCGCTGCGAACACTCCGGCCCGGTTGTCCACCACCACCGCGTCGGTAGGGAGCCCCCGCACCCGGCGGTCTACCTGCACCACAGGGATCCCGGCCGCTAGCAGGCTCGCCAGAGCCCCGGAGGACTCCCCGGAGGGCGAGACGATGATCCCGTCCACCCGTTTCTGGCGTAGCATGCTCACGTACATGGCTTCCTTCCGAGGGTCCTCGTCTGCGTTGCACAGGAGGATCCCGTACCCGTAGGGGAGGGCCACATCTTCAACGCCGCGGACCACGGCGGCGAAGAACGGGTTGGAGCTGTCCGACACCACGACCCCGAGCGTGTGGGTCCGGCCCTTGATCATGCTCCGCGCCACGGCGTTGGGGTGGTAGTCCAGGGCGCGGGCCGCTCGGAGCACCCGCTCGCGGGTCGTGGGGCTGACATACCCGTAGCCCCCCAGGGCTCGGGCTGCGGTGGACACCGACACCCGCGCCCGGCGGGCGACGTCGCGGAGGGTAACGGCACCCTGCCTCACACCCAGGAGATTCGCCGGGGTCCTCTCGATTCCTTCAGGAGGAGTTCGCTTGCGGGCGACGAACGGAACCTATGGCAACGTTATCAGAAGGAGGTCCGACATGAGGGCCCCCAAGGTGGGCATCCTGAGCTTTTCGGACGGGCGGGAACACGTCCACCGTCAGGTGGTGGGGATCGTGGAAGGCTTCCAGGAGCGCCTCGCGAACCGGCTGCGGGAAGCAGGGTGGACCGTGGTCACTGGCCGGGAGGTGGTGTGGACAGTGGACCTGGCCCGCAGCGAGGCCCGCTACCTAGCGGCCCAGGGGGTGGAGGCCACTGTGTTCAACTACGCGGTCTGGGCCTGGCCGCACTTCTCCGCGGTGGCCGCCAACTTCGCGCCGGCTCCCATCCTCCTGTTCTCCAACGTGAATCCCCAGTACCCGGGGCTGGTGGCCATGCTGGCGGCCGCGGGGAGCCTGGACCAGGTCGGGGTCTTCTGCGGTCGGGTGTCCGGCGACGTCGGGGACGAGGCCGTGTTCCGGAAGGTGATGGCGTTTCTGCGGGCCGCGGCAGTGAAGAACCGGCTGCGGGGCGAGGTCTACGGCCTGATCGGTGGCCGGTCCATGGGGATGTACACCGCAGTGCCGGCCCTGGACCAGTGGCGCCGTGATTTTGGCATCGACATCGAGCACATCGACCAGTTCGAGATCGTGCGTCGGGCCGAGGCAATCCCGGACAGCCGGGTGGAGGACGGGATCCGTTGGTGGGAGCGGTACGGTGCCACGATCCACTACGACGGGCGGAAACTGACCCCGGAGCTGCTGCGTCGCCAGCTCAAGGCCTACCTGGCAGTGCGCGGGCTCGTGGACGAGTGGCGGCTGGATTTCTGTGGGATCAAGGGCCAGCCGGAACTCACGAACCACTTCGCCACCATGGACGTACCGGAGGCTTTGCTGAATGATCCGTACGACTGGGAGGGGCCGCACGAACCTATCGTGTGCGCCACCGAGGCGGACAGCGACGGTGCTTTGACCATGGAGGTGTTCAAGCACCTGAGCGGGACGCCCGTACTGTTCGCGGACGTGCGGCACTACGACGCAGAGGACGACGTGTGGGACCTCTGCAACTCAGGGCAGCACGCCACGTACTTTGCGGCCCGGTCTTTCGATCCGGCAGACAACCTGCCTCGGGTGCACCTGTACCCGGCTATCCTGTACTTCCCGGCGGGCGGAGCATCGGTCATGCACGTGGCAGCTCCCGGTCCGGTGACCCTCGCCCGTCTGGCCCGCCGCAACGGGCGATACTGGATGGCCATCGTGCCGGGGGAGTTCGTGGAGTTCCCCGCGGAGGTGACGGAGTGGAAGGTCAAGGCCACTACTCCCGAGTGGCCTCACGCGTTCGCGCGGTTCCGCGTCCCGCCCGACGTGTTCCTGTCGGAGTACGACTCCAACCACATCCACGGGGTATACGGGGACTGGGTCCCGGAGCTCGTCTGGTTCTCCCGCATGTGCGGGATCGAGGCCCGGGTATTCGACGGTCGGGTGCGGTCCGCGGACGAGGTGCTAAGCGGAGCAGGGTAGGCCATGGACCCGCTCACCATCGGACTGGACTTCGGGACGGAGTCCGCGCGGGGCGTGCTGGTCCGCTGTTCCGACGGAGCCGTGGTGGCCACCGCCACTTTCGCGTATCCGCACGGTGTGCTGGATCGAAGGCTTCCGGGCACGGGTATAGAGCTCCCTCCCGACTGGGCCCTGCAGCACCCTCAGGACTGGCTGGCGGCGCTGGAGGTACTGCTGAGGCAGCTGGCGAGCCCCGATGTGGTCGGGATCGGAGTAGACTTCACCTCTTGCACTGTACTCCCCACGGACCCCGACGGGGTACCCCTGTGCGGCACGCCTGACTACACGTCGGAACCCCACGCGTGGCCCAAACTGTGGAAGCACCACGCAGCGCAGCCGTACGCGGATCGCATCAACGCTGCTGCCTCACGGCCCGAGGCTGGCTTTCTCCGTTGGTACGGGGGCAAGACCTCCAGCGAGTGGCTGTGGGCCAAGGGCTGGGAGGTGCTCGCGGAAGCGCCCTGGGTCATGCGGCGGGCCGCCCGGTGGATCGAGGCGGGCGACTGGATCGTGTGGCAGCTGACGGGGAGGGAAGTCCGCAGCGCCTGCCAGGCAGGCTACAAGGCGCACTGGCAGAGAGGGGAAGGCTATCCGCCCGCGAGCTTCTGGGCTGGCCTGGACCCGGAGCTGCCCACGCTGCTGGACCGTCTCGGCCCCCCTCAGCCGCTGGGGACCGCAGCAGGACACCTGACCGCGGAGTGGGCACAGCGGACGGGTCTGCGCCCGGGCACGACGGTGGCCGTGGCGGTAATCGACGCGCACGCCGCCGTACCCGGGGTAGGCGTGCGCGAGCCTGGCCGTCTGGTAGCTATCCTCGGGACCTCCGCCTGCCACCTGATTCTGGACTCCCAGCGCAGGGAGGTGCGGGGGATCGCCGGCGTGGTGGAGGATGGCATCCTGCCCGGGTGGTTCGGATACGAAGCCGGGCAGGCGTCCGTGGGCGACATCTTCCAGTGGTTCGTCCGCACCAGTGTGCCCGCTTCGTGGGGGGCGGGGGTCACGGAGGCCGAGGTGTTCGCGGCGCTGGAGAGGCAGGCAGCGCGGTTGCGGCCTGGCGAAACCGGCCTGCTCGCCCTGGACTGGTGGAACGGGTGCCGCACGCCGCTGGTGGACGCGGACCTGTCGGGTCTGGTGGTGGGCCTGACCCTTCGCACGGAGCCGCCAGAGGTGTACCGGGCACTCCTCGAAGCCAGCGCCTTCGGCACCCGCCGGGTAGTGGAGACCTTCGAGGCTGGAGGGGTGGAGATCCGCGAGGTGGTGGCGTGTGGAGGGCTCGCGGAGCGGAACAGTCTTCTCCTTCAGATCCTCGCAGATGTGCTCGGCCGCGAGGTGGTGGCTTCCGCGGCGCGTCACGCCTCAGCTGTGGGCGCGGCCATCTACGCTGCGGCGGCGGCCGGCGTATACGGATCGATGGCGGAGGCGGTGGAGCGCATGGGAGCCCGAGGGGGGACCCGCTATCTCCCGGACCCATCTGCGCACCGCGCCTACGGGACCCTGTATGCAGACTACGTGGAACTTGCCCGTCACTTTGGGGAAGGAGGGACCGATCTCATGAGACGGCTCCGAGCGCGGCGGGCGGCCTCCCGCCGTGACGAACCGGAGACTCGAGAGGGGAGGTGAGCTAGGGATGGAGTACGCGGTCAGCCGTCGGGAGTTCCTGAGGATGGCGGTGGGGGTTGCGCTATCCGCCTCCGCCGGGCTTGGCCGTCCCGCGTGGGCGCAGAAGCGCCCCGTGCTGCTGGACTTCTACACGCTGTTCCACAGCGGCGATGCTGCCGCCATGGAGATGATCGTGCGCAAGTTCAACGCCGAGCACCGTGACGTCCAGATCAACCTCCTGCAGGGCCAGTGGGCGGAGTACTACGCGCAACTCTTCGCTGCCGTAGGTGCCGGCAACGCCCCCCACATCGGCATTTGCCACACGAGTCGGGTCATGGACGTCTACCGGGCGCTGACACCCCTGGAAGAGTCGCGGGCAGGCAACCTGCTGGACCTGGCCCGGATCCGCGCCTCCGACTACACGCGGAGCGTGTGGGACGCGGGTGTCTATCAGGGGAAGCGGTACCTGGTCCCCCTGGACTCCCACATGTGGGGGCTATGGTACAACAAGGACCTGTTCCGGCAGGCAGGTCTGGATCCCGAGCGACCTCCCGAGACCCGGGAGGAGTTCGAGCGGGCGTGCGAGGCCATCCGCAGCCGGACCGGGCGCATGGCCTTCCACCCGTGTGAGGACGCGCTGCCTAGGAAGATCCGCCGGGCGTGGGAGATCCTCCTCTGGGGGCAGGGGGGCGAGTTGTTGACTCCCGACGGCCGGCGGGCGGCGTTCAACGACGAGCGCGGGCTGCGGGCCCTCGACTATCTGGTCACCCTCAGCCGACGCGGCTGGCACCAGCCGGGTACGGACGGGTTCAAGCTCTTCGCGGCCGGTCAGGTGGGGATGCTGCTGGCAGGGAACTGGTACCTGCCCACCGCCAAGGGCAGCGGAGTCAACTTCGGGTTCCATTACGTACCGAAGTTCTTCGATCGCCCCGTGACCTGGGGAGACAGCCACAACCTGGTGATCCCGCGCCAGCGGCCGGAGCGCACGAGCAACGAGGTCCTGGTGGAAGCCATCCGGACGGTCAAGTGGATCAACGAGAACTCCCATCTGTGGGGCATCCACGGCGGTCACATCCCTGCGTACCTGCCCGCGCAGCGGTCCCGGGAACTGCTGGAGTCCGACTCCTGGAGGCTCGCGCTGAGGAAATTCAGCGAGATGGCCAACCGGGGGTGGGTCCGCTATCCGGTGATCCACCCGAAGGCCCCGCAGATCCATGCGGCCATCGAGCCCGCGGTGCAGGAGGCCTACAACCTGCGTGTGTCCCCTCGCGAGGCGCTGGCCCGAGCGGAAGCAGAAGTGAACCGTGTCTTGGCGAGCTAGGGCGGTGCGGTGGCGGGTGCGGGCCGGGGCTCCCGCGGATGCCCCGGCCCGTGCACCCTCCCGAGGACTCCGCTCGATCCTCCGCGCGGGAGAGTTGGCGCTGTTCCTGGCGCCTTTCGCGGGCTTCTGGCTGCTGTTCCGCCTGGGACCTGTGCTGTACGGGGTCGCGATCAGCCTTTACCGATGGGACCCACTTGGCGACGTCGAGTTCGTTGGAGCGAGCAACTACCTGAGACTTGCCGCCGACCCCCGGTTCTGGAACGCCCTGCGGAACACGCTCATCTTCGCCGCCCTAGCCATCCCGGGAATCCTGGCTCTGGGTCTGGGCTTGGCGTTGCTCGTCTTCGCATACCGACACCGTCCCGCCGTGCGGTGGATCGAGGCCGCTTTCTTCTTCCCGTACCTGCTGACGGTGTCCGTGGTGGGCCTCGTCTGGCGGTGGCTGCTGGACCCCGATTTCGGGGCCGTGCTCCTCGCCCTGCGGAGCCTCGGGTTTCGACCGCCCGTCTTTCTCAACGAGCCGGCCTGGGCGCTGCCCGCCATTGCGTTTGCCACTGCGTGGTGGCTGGCCGGCTACCGTATGGTCATCTTCCGGGCAGCCCTGGAGGACATCCCGGAAGAGATCTTCGACGCCGCAAAGGTGGACGGTGCTACCGGATGGCGGCTGGTGCGGTCCGTGCTGCTCCCGCTCCTGAAGCCGGCAGCGCTGTTCGCCCTGGTCCTGACGGGGATCTCCGGGTTCATCGTGTTCGGCCAAGTCCTGATCATGACGGCCGGAGGGCCCGGTCGGGCATCCGAGGTGCTGGCCCTGTACCTGTACCGGTTCGGGTTCGAGTACCTGGAGATGGGGCAAGCCGCCGCGGTGGGGGTCGTCATCTTCACGCTGATCCTTCTCCTCACGCTCCTGTCCTTCCGGTGGTTGGGATACGGGGGCGCTGGGTGAACGTTCGGGCCGTGGCGCGAGTGGGACTCGTGGTGGCAACGCTGCTGGCCGTGCTATGGCTGGCGCCCGTGCTGTGGATGTTCGCCACAGCGGTGAAACCGACCCCGCACATCTTCGCCCTTCCGCCCGTGTGGATCCCCTCCGTCGTGGTGGGGGACCACTTGAGCGCGGTGCTCATCAAATGGCCCTTCACCCGTTGGGTTTGGAACAGCGTGGTGGTCGCCACCTGTGCCACGGTCCTGTCGACCGTCGTCTCCGTGCCTGCGGCCTTCGCCTTCTCCCGGCTCCAGTGGCGCGGCCGGGACGCCGTCTTCCTGGTCTTCCTGTCGTCCATGCTGATCCCCCTGGAGGTAAACGTCATCCCCCTCTACTTCCTCATGAACCGGCTGCACCTACTGAACACGTACCCAGGGGTGTTCCTGCCGATCGTGGGGATGCCGGTGGGAGTCTTCCTCCTCCGGCAGTTCTTCCTGAACATTCCACAGGAGCTGGACGACGCCGCCCGGGTGGACGGGGCGGGGAGCTGGCGGATCCTGCTGTCCGTGATCCTGCCGCTCAGCGGGCCTGCCCTGGCGGCGCTGGCCATCTACATGTTCGTGTTCTCCTGGAACGAGTTCTTCTGGTCCATGATCGCGCTGTCTTCGCCCCGGATGTTCACCCTTCCGATCGGGTTGCGCGCGTTGCAGGGAGCGTACGACATCGACTACGGGGTCCTCATGGCCGGGGCTTCCCTGGCCACGGTGCCGGCAGTGCTGGTCTTTCTGCTCCTGCAGCGCCACATTATCCGCGGCGTGACGTTGACCGCGTTCCGTTAGGGGGGAGGGGATGCGTTGCGGCGTCGTGGCGGCGGTGTGGGAGAGCGGCATATCCGTCTGCGGGGTGCGGCCGTGCGGCTGTTGAGCCGTCTCGAGGTGACGAACCCACTGCCCACCGCTTTCTGCCACGGAGCTACCATCGTGCCGGTGGGGGACCGGCTCCTGGCGGCGTGGTTCGGAGGCACGAGGGAGGGCGAGCCGGACTCCTCGATCTACCTGGCGCGCTTCGAGCCCCGGCGGGGGGTATGGTCCGCCCCAGAGCTGCTGGTGCCGGCGGACGGTCGGCCGTGCGGGAACCCCGTGCTGTTCGAGGGCCACGCAGGTGTTCTGTGGCTCGTGTACTTCCGTGTGGACGGCCGGTGGTGCGTGGACGGCCGGCCGCACGCGCGGGTGTCCTTCGACGGAGGACGCACGTGGTCGCCGGAAGTGCGACTGCTGGATCGCCTTGGGGTACTGACGAAGAACAAGCCGGTCCGCGTGGGGGAGGAGCTGCTCCTCCCCGTGTACGACGAACGCGCGTGGACCGTAGGGGTGGCGAGGCTGCGGGGTCCGGAGCACCACATGGGGTGGGAGTTCGACGATCTCAGGATCGGCGCGGGCAGTGGAGTAGCCATGATCCAGGGCACCCTGGTGGAGCTGGGATCCGGCCAGCTGCTGATGCTGATGCGGACCAAAGAGGGGCGCATCTGGAGCAGTCGCAGCCAGGACGCCGGCCGGACTTGGTCAACGCCCGTGCCGACCCCTCTGCCGAACCCGAACGCAGGGGTGGACGCCGTTCGGCTGCCTAACGGGCGGCTCTGGCTCGTGTACAACCATACCGACCGCGGGCGAGACCCCATGGTGTGGGAGTGGCGTTATCCCCTGTCGCTGGCGGAAAGCGACGATGGGGGGCTCACCTGGACCCGGCTGTGGGATCTGGAGCTCGGCCCCGGCGAGTACTCATACCCGGCCGTGGTGGTGGACCCGCAGGGGAGGGTGCACATCGCCTATACGGCCCTTCGACGGGCCATCCGGCACGTGATCCTGGAGCCGTAGGAAGAGCCCGGCCAAGCAAGGGTTCCGCGATGCGGATACGGTCCGCTCTGACGGCTGTTCCTGATAGGTTTTCGGACAGCGCCAGCCTCTCAGCCAGTATGCCGGGTATGCCGGGACCGGGCCCGTCCGAAAGCCACCGCCACCTGCCCGGCCAGCTGCGCGTTGGAGCGCAGCAACGCCACGTTGACCTCCAGGGATCGGCCTGCGGTGAGGTCCGCCAGCGCGGACAGCAGGTACGGGGTGAGGTCCGCGCCCCGCACCGCCTGCGCGGAGGCGCGAGCGACCGCCGCCCGCACCGCACGCTGCACTTCTTCCAGGGGCAGGGCCACGTCCTCGGGGGGCGGGTTCGCCACCAGCAGGCCCGTGCGCTGGCCGAGGGTGCGCTTGGCCAGCAGCACCGCGGCTACCTGCTCCGGGGAGTCCACGCGGTGCGGCACCCGGAAGCCG
>CALCJH010000205.1 GCA_937967775.1 uncultured bacterium
GGTCACTACCGGTATGCCTACTGGGTGATGGTGGCCTGCAACTCGGTGATACCGCTTCTGCTGTTCTTCCGCAAAGTGCGGACCAGTATCCCGGCGCTGTTCGTGATGAGTCTGTTCGTCAACGTGGGAATGTGGCTGGAGCGATTCATCATCATCGTGACGTCCCTTGCCCGGGACTTCGATCCGTATGCGTGGGGTCTCTATAGGCCCAGCTTCGTGGAGGTGGGGATCACGATCGGCAGCTTCGGGCTGTTCTTCACCCTCTTTCTGCTGTTCTGCAAGACACTGCCGGTGCTGGCCATTACGGAGATCAAGGAGGAGTACACCTGATGCAGGTATACCGTTTCGAAGACGAGCACTCCTACCTTCACAAGCTGCAGGAGCTGGTGGATTCCGGCGTGCCGACGCGAAGGATCCACGCGTTCAGCCCCATCCCCGTGCCAGCGGCCGAGCAGATCCTGCGAGAGAAGCCCACTTTTGTCAGGGTGTTCGCCATTGCGGGAGCGCTGGCGGGGATGCTGGCAGGATTCGCACTGTGCATCTACACCGTGCTTCGGTATCCCCTGATTGTAGGCGGCAAGCCTGTCGTCGCCATCCTGCCGTATGTCGTCATCGCCTTCGAGCTGACGATTCTGCTGGGCTCGCTGGCGACGTTTGCCGGATTTCTGCTGAACGCACGGCTTCCGTATATTCCCCGAATCTTCAATCCGGACGAATACGGGACGCACTTCACCATTCTGGTGGAGGAAGACCGTTAGCAGGCGGGCCGGCAAACTGGGCAAGCGGACCGATGGTCCGATAAGGCGCCGCGGGCGGCTAACCGCTTCGGCCGCCGCGGCGGCGATCCTTGTGGGGGCGGCTTCCCTTCCGGCCGGAAGCTCCCCGGGCGGCCGAGTCCCTCTGTCGGCCGACTCGGTTCTGCCCGCATCCCGAACTCCCGCGCCGATGCTTCTCCACGCCAAGCTGATGGAATCTGACCCCGAGACGCGTCTTGCGCTCACTGTGCTGCAGGGACTGGTAAACCGGGAGCGTCCGCGAATCCTTTTGACTCAGGACCCAGGCTGGCACGGCCCGCACGGGATCCCGAAGTGGATCGAGGGGCTGCGGGAGCGGGGATACCGCATCCAGGAGATCTCCGACCCGCTGGACCTTGTGCGCCGGTTCCGGCATCGGG
Organism: uncultured bacterium; assembly: GCA_937967775.1. Taxonomy (GTDB): domain Bacteria; phylum Armatimonadota; class UBA5829; order DSUL01; family DSUL01; genus CALCJH01. Next base: position 1,175 of record CALCJH010000205.1, read on the forward strand.
TGAAGGGAGCCGTCCTGTACGAAGCAGGTCTGGAGTCCGAGCCGCTGCGGTTGCACAAGCTGAACGTCCTAACCCTGTATTGCGCGCTGGAATCCGCACTGCCCGTCACGCCGGAGCTGCAGGAGAAGCTGGAACTCCCCGTCCTGCTGGACGCGCGGGGGCGGTTCGACTCGCCCGGTGAAGCCTACGAGTGGGCCTATAAAGAGCTGTGGCCCCGTGCCAGTCGCAGGGCCGTGGCGTTTCTGGCTCCCCGGCACATTGTGCTGCGCGACTACCTGGTGGCGCACCGCATCACGCCCTTCTGGATCAGCCATGGGATGGACCGGGAAGCCGAAGAGATCTGCCTGCGCTTCCTCGACGAAGCGGAGCCGAACGCCGCCGTGCTGGGCTGCTGGGGAGGCTACGGCGAGCAGCCGGCCGGCCGAATCAAGGAGGACAACCTACAGCGGCTGGCCAGTCTGCGGGGCAAGTTCGTGGTGGTGTCGGACGGCTGCTTTAACCTGACGGTCCACTCCGGGCTGCGATACGGCGGGCCACCCCCACCCCGCCGGAAGCCTGTTATCCAGCCCGAACCTGACAAGGTTTATCTGGTCTTTTCCGTCACCGATGGCGACAACCTGCAGTATCTGCAGCAGCACTTCCGCTCACCGCACTGGTGGGAGGACCCACGGCGGGGAGAGGTTCCCATCGGGTGGTCGCTGAATCCTCTGGCCAGCGTTTTGATGCCGGATGTGATGGAGTTTCTGCAGAAAACCTGCACGGAAAACGACGAGTTTTTCTGTTCCACGGCCGGCATCGGACTGATTGCTCCGGCTCTCTATGCAAAAGATCTCTACTCTGACCCGGCAGGGGTTTACCAGGATTATGTGAGGATCTCCGCTGAGCTGATGCGCAGGACCGGCCTCGATATGATCCAGCTGGGAGACACCAGCAACATCCCCTGGACACGCGCGGACTTTGCTGACTGGGCGCAGTCCGTTCCGGGCCTGCGGGGGATTCTGGGCGACTACGGCCGCGCTTTCGGCGTCCACCCTGGGAATGCCGCGTTCCTTGTGGCCGGAGGCACTCCCGTACTGCGTTCGCTCATCGCGCCGGGAAGGACCGGGCCGGACGAAAATACCGCGAAAGAGCTTGCTGAGGCCATCCGGGCGAACGCCCCAAAGGGGCGTCCCGCCTTTATGCACGTGTGCCTGGTCAACTGGTTCCACACCCCATCCACCACGGCGGATGCGGTAAAACTGCTGGGCGACGAGTTCGTGCCGGTGCTGCCGTCACAGATGTTTGACCTGCTGATGCAGCACCTGAAGTGACCCCGCGCGAAAAGGGCAGCGCTGTGGAAGGAATGCCTGTCTTTCGCGCATAAATAGTTGCTGGCCGCATCGTCGAACGCGACGCGGGGGATTGCGGCCCACTTCCCGGACGGGCAGGGATGCCCAGCCGGCTGGGAAAAGGATGGCTATGACGTCTGGCACAACGGCCGCACTCTGGCTGCTGGCACGGGAGCTGGCTGTGGCCGTGGCTGTCCTGACATTTGTCCTGCTGGTCGTGATGTACCCGATGATCTGGGGGCTGCGCCGGGTGATGGCCGCCTTCCAAGTGCGCATCGGGCCCAATCGCACAGGCTATCAGGGTCTGCTGCAGACTCCCGCGGATGCCTTGAAGCTCCTGGCCAAGGAAGACATCGTCCCCGCGGCCGCTGACCGATGGCCTTTCATCCTGGCCCCGATCATCGTCTTCGTCCCGGCATTCCTGGTGTACGCCGTGATGCCCTTCGGCAAGGGACTGATCCCCACAGACCTGAATGTCGGCATTGTATACGTGTGCGCGGTGACGGGGATCCCTATCATCGGCATCATGATGGCGGGCTGGGCATCCAACAGCAAATGGTCCCTGCTGGGCGCGTTCCGGGCGGCGGCGCAGCTAGTCAGCTACGAGGTCCCGCTAGTGCTCGCCCTGATGGTGCCCGTGATGCTGGCGGGATCGCTCAGCCTGCAGCAGATCGTGAAGGCTCAGGGCGAGCCGATCCTGGGGGGACTGTTCTGCGGCTGGTTCATCTTAAATCCGGTGTCTTGGCTTGCGTTTCTGGTCTACTTCATCGCGGGGATCGCCGAGTCGAACATCGTGCCGTTCGACATCATGGAGGCCGAAAGCGAGCTGGTCGCGGGCTTCAACACAGAGTACTCCGGGATGAAGTTCGCCCTGTTCTTCCTGGAGGAGTTCACGGCGGCTTTCACACTGGCAGCCATCGCGGTGACGCTGTTCTTCGGCGGGTGGCAACCTCTCTTTCCCGGTGCTGAGGCGTTCTGGCTAGACAGGCTCTTTGCGGCGGCAGGACTTGCCTTCCCCGAATGGCTGCGGAACGCCGCTACGTTCTTCTGGTTCTTCGGGAAGAGCCTGCTGCTGGTGTTCGTGCTGATGTGGATACGCAGCACGTTGCCGCGCGTCCGCGTGGACCAGCTCATGGGCTTTGCCTGGAAAGGGTTGATTCCGGCCGCTTTTTTGAGCCTCACGATTGCCGGACTATGGGTGGTGCTGGCGTGAGCGTGCTGGGACAGGTGGCGGACGGCGCGAAGTCCATTCTGAAGGGACTGCGCGTCACGCTCAGCTACCTGTTCCGAAAGAAGGTGACCCTGCAGTATCCGGAGGAGCGGCCCAAGCTTTCCGAGCGTTTCCGCGGAGTGCCGGCCCTGCCGATTGACCCGGCCACGGGAAGGGACCGCTGCATTGCCTGTTCGGCGTGCGCGCGCGTTTGCCCGGACCAGGTCATCACCGTCACTCCGGAGGTGGGCGAGGACAAAAAAAGGCGTCTGGCGGATATGACGCTGGACGTCGCCGGGTGCATCTTCTGCGGACTTTGCGTGGAGGTCTGCCCCACGGGCGCCCTGGTTTTGAGCGACGAGTTCGAGCTGGCGCACAGCAGCCGGGAAGATCTGGTGCTGGGTCTGGAGAAGCTGCACGAAATCGGCGGACAGTTCCCGGAGAAGACCGCAGAGACGGAGGAATCCTCCGGGGCGCAGGGAGAGCCTCAGGGCACGACGCCTCAGGCGGAGGCCGCAAAGGAGCCGGAAGCGTGAACGTCACCTGGGAGCAGGCGGCATTTCTGGCATTCGGCGCGCTGACGCTTTCGGCCGCTCTGCTGGTGGTCTTCTCGCGCAATCTCTTTCATGCTGCGCTCTGGCTGGCCGCGACGTTCACTGGAGTGGCCTGCATCTACGTGACGCTGCACGCCGAGTTCGTTGCGATGAGCCAGATGATCGTCTACGTGGGGGCGGTGGCGGTGCTGATGCTGTTCGCCGTGTTCCTGACGGAAGATGTTGTGGGCCAGAAATCGAGGAGGCTGCGAAGCGCCTGGGTGTTGGCCCTGCCGGTGGCGGTGGCCGTGTGCGCCATTCTCCTGCGATGGTTCAGCGGTTATCCCTGGAAGCCTCCCGTGAGCGATCATGCCACAGACACGGCCGGGGTCATCGGCATCGCCTTCATCCAGAGGTATCTCTTCGCCTTCGAGCTGACCTCCGTCATCCTGCTGACAGCGCTCATCGGCGCCATCCTTCTGGCGCGGGAGGAGAAGGCGTGATTCCTACCTGGTGGCCGGTTGCGCTTTCCGCCCTGCTGTTCGGCATCGGCCTGTTCGGGCTGCTCTCCCGCCGCAACGCCATCGCCATCCTGATGTGCATCGAGCTGATGCTGAACGCCGCCAACATCAATCTGGTGGCGTTTTCTCGAGCTGTGACTCCGCAGATGCTGACCGGACAGGTGTTTGCCATCTTTGTGATGGCCATCGCCGCAGCGGAGGCGGCCGTGGGGCTGGCCATCGTCATCGCGCTGTATCGAAATCGGGAGCGGATCGTGGTGGACGAGGTGGATCTCCTGCGATGGTAAGGGTGAGAGGATGCTGGAGCTGACGCCTCTGATTCCGGCTCTTCCGCTGGCGGGCAGCGCGCTGATCGCCTGCTTCGGCGGGCGTCTGCCCGGTCAGGGATCCTACCCGGCGATCGCGACGCTGGCCGCCGGGTGGCTGATCGCCCTCGGCATTCTGGGACAGACGCTGGCCCACGGAGCGCATCCGCCGCACTGGGAGCGCAGCATCGTCTGGGCTCCGACGGGAGACACCGTTCTGCGGATGGGGCTGGCGCTGGACGGACTGGGTCTGGCGATGCTGCTGGTGGTGACCACCGTCAGCCTCCTGGTGCACATCTACAGCGTGGGCTACATGCACGGCGACCCGCGCTATCCGCGCTTTTTCAGCTTCCTGCAGCTCTTCAGCGCCAGCATGCTGATGCTGGTGCTGGCGGACAACCTGCTGCTTCTCTACATCTCCTGGGAACTGGTGGGACTCTCCAGCTACCTGCTCATCGGTTTCTGGTTCCAGAAGCCCGAGGCGATGAGGGCCGCAAAGAAAGCATTCATCGTGACGCGGCTCGGGGATATTGGCCTTTTTCTGGGCCTGCTGACGTTGTTCAACGCGGTGGGCAGCGTGGCGTTCCAGGACATCTTCGCGGCGGTGGACGCACAGCTGGCGACCACCACGGTGTCCTTTGCGCTGCCGCTGATCGGGAAGGTGGTGTGGCCGCTGGCGGCGGTGGCGGCCATCCTGATCTTCTTCGGCGCGATGGGCAAGAGCGCCCAGTTCCCACTGCACGTCTGGCTGCCGGACGCGATGGAGGGTCCCACGCCGGTCTCCGCCCTCATCCACGCCGCGACGATGGTGGCGGCGGGAGTCTATCTGGTGGCCAGGATGTATCCGGTTTTTCATTACACCGACCACGGCAGCCTGGCTTTGACTTTTGTGGCGGGAGTGGGAGCGGTGACGGCCCTGATGGCCGCGACCATCGGCCTGGTGATGAACGACATCAAGCGGGTGCTGGCCTACTCCACCGTCAGCCAGCTCGGCTACATGATGATGGGGCTGGGAGTGGGCGGATACACGGCCGGGATGTTCCACCTGTTCACGCACGCGTTCTTCAAGGCCGGCCTGTTCCTGGGATCGGGATCCGTCATCCACGGCACGGGGACGCAGGACATCCGCGAGATGGGCGGGCTGGCCCGCAGGATGCCGCAGACATACTGGACCTTCGTGCTGGCCACCGCGGCCCTGGCAGGCATCTTCCCCTTTGCGGGCTTCTGGAGTAAGGATGAAATCCTTCTGGATGCCTGGCTGAATATGAGATGGGTTTTCTATGTGGGACTGGCGGGAGGTGTCCTGACGGCCTTTTATATGGGACGTCTGGTCATCAAAACCTTTCTGGGGGAGCCCCGGCAGCCAGACATTCACGCTCACGAGAGCCCGGCCGTGATGACAACTCCGCTCTGGATACTGGGTTTTCTTTCCATCACGGCGGGGCTGATCAACACTCCGTGGAATCCGGTCTTCCACCACTATGTTTCGTTCGCGCAGGCGGAGGCGCCGCCGTTCAGCCTGGCCATCGCCGCCGCGGGGACGGCTGCGGCCATTCTCGGTCTGGCGGGAGCTCTGGCCGTTTATCGCTGGGAACTGGTGAGCGCGTCCACGCTGCGGCGGATGTTCCGCCCGCTCTATGTGCTCTTTTCCAACAAGTGGTATGTGGATGAGATCCTCTACGCGCTGCTGGTGAAGCCGCTCTTTTCGGTCTGCCGCGCGGCTTTCGCGTTCGACCGGTGGATTGTGGACGGTCTGGTCAATCTGGTGGGATGGACAGGACTGGTCCTGTCGCGGATTCAGGGCTGGCTGGACCGGTGGGTGGTGGACGGCCTGGTGAACGCCGTGGGATACGCCGTCCGGGGAGCAGGCTGGCTGCTGACCCGGTTGCAGACCGGGCTGGCACAGACGAACGTCCTGCTGGCGTTCGCCGGTCTGGTGGCGTTGGTGTGGCTGCTGGTTTACCGGTGAGGGAGGGACTCGAGCAGATGACATCCTGGAAGGAAACGGCTGAGTGATGGAGCGCTGGATTCTGACGGTGATCACGTTCTGGCCGCTTGTCGTGCTGGCGGGCGTGCTCTGCATCCCAGGGCGGCTCGAGCGCTTCATCAAGTGGTTCTCCATCGTCGGCAGCCTGCCTCCGCTGGCCCTTTCCGTCTGGCTGTGGATGGACTACAGCGGACAAGCCGGAATGCGCTACGTGATGAAGGCCCCCTGGATCAGCGCCATCGGCGTGGATTATCATGTGGGGGCGGACGGGCTGAGCGTCCCGATGTTCTTTCTGACGGCTCTGCTCACCACGCTTTCGCTGATCTACTCACTGAACATCACCGTTCGGGTGAAAGAGTATTTCGCCCTCTTCCTCCTTCTTCAAACCGGGATGTTCGGGGTGTTCGCGTCGCTGGACTATTTTCTGTTTTACGTTTTCTGGGAGATCAGCCTGGTGCCGATGTACTTCCTGATCGGCATCTGGGGCGGGCCCAGGCGGGAATATGCCGCCATCAAGTTCTTCCTCTACACGCTGGTGGGCAGCGTGTGCATGCTTCTGGCCATTCTCGCCCTGTACTTCGCCACCGGGGCGGAGACGTTCGACATGCTGCGGATCGCCGAGCAGCAACCGTTTGCCGGCCGAGGCGTGGTGCAGTCTCTGGTATTCTGGGCGCTGTTTCTGGGGTTCGCTATCAAGGTGCCGGTATGGCCGTTTCACACCTGGCTCCCGGACGCGCATGTGGAGGCTCCGACAGCCGGGTCGGTCATCCTGGCCGGCGTGCTCCTGAAGATGGGCTGCTACGGCTTCCTGCGCATCCTGCTACCCACCCTGCCGGAAGTCTCCGCGCAGTATTCGCTGTGGATCGGCGTGCTGGCGCTGATCAGCATCGTGTACGGGGCCTTCGTGGCGATGGCGCAGATGGACTTCAAGAAACTGATCGCCTATTCTTCCGTGAATCATATGGGCTATGTGATGCTGGGCATCGCGGCTGCAAGCTCCCTGACAGCCGCCGACCTGACCGACCGCGCCACAGCCCTGAACGGCGCAATGCTTCAGATGTTCAGCCACGGCGTCATTACGGGGGCGCTGTTCCTTCTGGTGGGAGTGATCTACGAGCGGGCGCACACGCGTGACTTGCGGGAGTTCGGAGGGCTGGGAGCGGTGATGTCCCGGTATTCCGTCGCGCTGTGGGCTTCCTGCTTCGCTTCGCTCGGTCTCCCCGGCATGAGCGGTTTCGTGGCGGAGTTCTTTGTCTTCAGGGGAGCGTTCCCGGCCTATCTGCTGCTGACCTGTCTGGCGACGATCGGGCTGGTGGTGACCGCGGCATATCTGCTGTGGACCATTCAGAGGGTGCTTCTGGGACCGACGAACGAGAGGTGGGCGAAGCTGCCGGACATGGATGCGCGGGAGGTCGTCAGCGTGCTGCCTCTGATGATCCTGATGGTGCTGTTCGGGGTGTATCCCAAGCCAATTCTGGATATTCTGAACGGCTTCGCCAGACAACTGGCGGCGCTTTTCGGGGCGGGCTGAGGCGATGCAGGACTTCTCACTGGCGCTGCTTCTGCCGCAGATCCTGCTGCTGTTGTTTGCCCTGGCGGCTCTGGCGGTGGGTCTGTGGAGCGGCCCGGATGGATGGTTCGCCTACCGTCCCGAGCGTCTGGGCCGGCCTCTGGCCACGCTGATGCACGGTCTGAATCCGGGGCTCGTCAGCGCGGCCGGGCTGCTGCTTGCGCTGCTGGCCCAGATCGAGATCCTGTTCTTCATCCTGCCGCAGTTCGGACCGCTGCCCGTCACTCAGCTTTCGGACGCGCTGATTTTGGACCCCGCGGGAATAGTGTTCGGCATGGTGGCCTGCCTGGCCACTCTGGCTGTGATCCCGATGGTTGCGGACCATTTCGCGGACGACCGCCGCAACTCCGGCGAGCTGCACTTCCTGCTGCTCTGCGCCTGCGCCGCGGTGACGCTGTGCGCTCTGGCCGGGGATCTCCTGAGCGTGTATCTGTGCCTGGAGTTTCTGAGCATCGCTTCGTATGTGCTGGCGGGCTTCCGGCGAAGCGACGCGCGCTCAGTGGAGGCGGCCATCAAATACTTCCTCTTCGGAGCGGCTTGCTCGGCGGCGACGCTCTACGGTATGAGCGTGCTGTTCGGCATGACCGGCACCCTCTCGCTTCGCGAGATCGGCGCCACGTTGATGCTGGGTCAGTTCACCTCTCCTGCGCTCTGGGTGGCCACTCTGCTGACCCTGACGGCGGTGGCCTTCAAGGTGGCGGCGGCTCCGTTCCACCTCTGGGCGCCAGACGTCTACCAGGGAGCTCCCACTCCGGTCACGGCGTTCCTCTCCGTGGCGAGCAAGGCAGCCGGGTTGGTGGTGATGCTGCGG
>CALCJH010000206.1 GCA_937967775.1 uncultured bacterium
GCCGCGTCGAGCACGATGCGCCGGTTGATGTGGACGGTCTCGCTCTCGCGGCGCGTGCGCCTGGTGATCTCGAGCTTAATGTTGATGACCTTCGAAAAGCTTGCCTAAAGCTCGGAGAGCTTTCCAGCATCGGCCCGCAGGCCGCAACCGGCTGACTACGCAACCGGCCCTTGATAGTCGCACTGCGGCGCGCCCCCGGGGCCGGTCCTGCGGGCCGGCTGCGTCCCTGCCAGTGCGGGGAACACAGCGAGGAGCTCCCTCGAGAATGCAGAGTCCTCCGCAGACCGGAGCAGTTCTTAGATGCGAGAAGTTCGCCGGAATAAAGCGGCGATGGCCCGCGCGAGGCACGCGGGCCATCAGATTTATCAGCAAATGCAAAGTGGCTCCCCGGCGTGGACTCGAACCACGAACATCCTGGTTAACAGCCAAGCGCTCTGCCAGTTGAGCTACCGGGGAATGGAAGGACGGCCTGCAGGCTCGCGAGACCGTCCACTGGTTTATACCATCCGCGAGCGCCTGTTGTCAATATAATCAACGGGCCGTGTGCACCATCGCCGCACGTCTAAGCTCGCTGTTCCGTAGAAGGCCCTGTGGCAGCATCCCTTGCCTTACCGACAAGCCCGGTGGGTCCGCCTCGCCGGGAAACCAGCATGCCCGGCTATTTCGCCTTGCCCTGGCTGGCCACAGCTGCCTGGGCGGCGGCGATGGCTTCCTGGTCCCCCAGATAATAGCTGCGGATGGGCTTCAGGTCGTCCTCCAGCTCGTAGACCAGCGGAACGCCCGTCGGGATGTTCAGCCCGACGATGTCCTGATCGGAGATGCCGTCCAGATACTTCACCAGGGCCCGCAGGCTGTTGCCGTGCGCCGCGATGAGTACCCGCTTGCCGGACTGCACCGTGGGCGCGATGGTCTCGTGCCACAGTGGCAGGAACCGCTCCACCGTATCCTTCAGGCACTCCGTGAGGGGCAGCTCTTCGGGGGACAGGTCCCTGTAGCGACGGTCGTGCCCGGGATATCGCTCGTCGGAAGGGTCCAACGCTGGCGGCCGGATGTCATAGCTGCGCCGCCAGATCAGCACTTGATCCTCCCCATACTGAGCGGCCATCTCCGACTTGTTCAACCCCTGAAGAGCCCCGTAATGGCGCTCGTTCAGGCGCCACGAGTTAATGACCGGGATCCACATCAGATCCATCTCGTCCAGCACCAGCCACAGCGTGCGGATCGCTCGCTTAAGTACGGAGGTATAGGCGATGTCGAAATCGTATCCTTCCTCCTTCAGCAGCCGGCCGGCCTCACGAGCCTCGCGCAGCCCCTTCTCCGAAAGGTCAACGTCCGTCCATCCGGTGAAGCGGTTCTCCTTGTTCCACTCGCTTTCGCCGTGGCGGATGAGCACCAGTTTTTTCATTGCCGTAAATCTCCCCTTGCACTCGGCGGCTCGGCGGAGCCTTACTCCGCACCCCAGACCAGCGTTCCGGCCGCCTCGATAATCTCAAACCTGTCACCGCTTATTGCCACAAGACGCCCCTGCTCGTCCACTCCGGCCGCCTCCAACCGGCGTGCCCCCACCCTGACTGTCTGCCCCGTGGTCCGGTCGAGCCTCCTCCACTCCCGGAGGATTGCGGGAAAACCTTGTTCTTCCAAACGTTTCAGCGCCTGGCTCATCCGGTCGAAAAAAGTATCTTCCACATCCTGCAGCCGGAATACTTGGCCCGTCTCCAGCCGGGCACTGGTGGCCAGATGCTGCAGGTCAGGGGGAAAGTCCGCGTGGTTAATATTCAGCCCGCAACCGATGATCCACATTCCGCCCGGGCCAGCCTGTTCGATGAGCACTCCTCCCAGCTTGCGATCCCGGCAGACCACATCGTTTGGCCAGCGCACCCCGGCCGGCACGCCGCACGCATCCCGCAGAGCCGTGGCGCAACCCACTCCCGCCGCGAACGCCAGACCTGCGGGCGGACCTTCATATGTCTTGGAAAAGGACACGTAAAGACCGGCATCCGGGGGGGAATGCCAGGCTCGCCCCTGCTGCCCTCGGCCCGCGGTCTGGGCCCGGGCGATGACCGCCGCCCCGTCCGGCGCGCCATTTTTCAGCAGACGTGCCAGCTCGTTGCTGGTGGAATCCACCTCCTCCAGGCGGATCACAAGCGAGGGGAACGACGGGCGGGCCGCGCCACTCATTCTGCCGGAGGCGCGGGCGGGTCGTGCTCTACCAGCAGGCTAAGGTCCAGCCACGGGGCGGAGTGCGTGATATAGCCGACGCTGATGAAGTCCACCCCCGTTTCCGCCACCCGCCGGACGTTGCTGAGGGTGATGTTGCCGGACGCCTCGGTAAGCGCCCCGGCCTCGTGCGCGATCTCCACCGCCTGGCGCATCATCTCCTCACCCATATTGTCCAGCAGCACCATCTTTGCGCCCGCATCCAGAGCCTCGCGCAGCTCATTCAGGTCCGTGACCTCCACTTCCAGCCACATCTCCGGACTGGTGCGCGCCTTCAGAGCCCGCTGTACAGCCGTGCGCACGCCTCCAGCGGCGCGGATGTGGTTCTCCTTGATGAGGATTCCGTGAGAAAGGCTCAGACGATGGTTATGTCCGCCGCCCGCGCGGACCGCGGCCTTCTCGGCTGCCCGCATGCCGGGAGTAGTCTTCCGGGTATCAAGGATGATCGTGCCGGTCCCATCCACGGCCGCCACCAACTGCGCCGTGGCGGTCGCGGTCCCCGACAGGTGGCCCAGGAAATTCAGAGCCACTCTTTCAGCCCGGAGCACGGAGCGGGCCGGGGAATCCACCACCCGAAGCACGGTGTCCCCCGGTTTCACCTTGCGGCCGTCCTCGATGAGCACCTGACAGCGTGCGCCGCACTGTTCGAACGCCTCCCGTGCGAACTCTGTCCCCGCGATGACACCGGGAGCCTTGGCCACCAGCACAGCGTTCACGCGAACATCCTCGTCCACGCACGCCTCGGACGTGATGTCGCCAAACGGCGCATCCTCGTCCAGCGCCAGTTTGACGAACGAACTGATCTCGCCGGGACTCAGGGTGTACGCCATATCGCCTCCGGAATCTCCATCGGAGTAGGGCCCGGCTGATCCACGATATTAAAGCGGACGCGCGTGATGGACTCGCGCTGATTCGGGTATGGCAGAGTCAGGATCGCCTGATCGAATGGCAGCCAGGCGAACTCGTCATGCTCGGACGAGAGACGCACCTCGGCATCCGCAGGCACCTCGGCGGCGAAGGTAGGGTTAAGGCAGATCAGGTCGTGAACGTGGTCGTAATGAGACTCAACCTCCAGGTTGTAAAACCTCAGAGGCCGACAACCGGTCTCCTCCTCCAGCTCGCGAAGCGCAGCCTTCCAGAAAGGCTCCTCGCCGTCGGTCTTGCCCGAAACCACCTGCCACAGCCCTGCCTGAGCGGATCGCGACCGCTGCGTCTTGCGGAGC
>CALCJH010000207.1 GCA_937967775.1 uncultured bacterium
GATGTAGAACAGCTTGGTGGGCAGCCCCTCCGCCCCCAGCGAATGCTCCACCCACGCCCGCACGATGGGCGCCGTGCTCTCCGGCCTCAATGTCAGGCTGCGCCCGGAGCGATCCTCGAAGGTGTACATCTCCTTCGAGACGATGTCCGTCTCCTCGCCAATGCTGCGCGTGAAAAGCTCAGTCTCTTCGAAGATGGGGGTGCGGATCTCCCGGAATCCGTGGAGCCGGCAACAGTCCCGGAACCGCTGTTCTAGCGCCTGCCACTGCCAGGACCGGTCCGGAGTAATGTCGTTGGTGCCTCTGGGGGCCTTGTAGCGCATGCGAGTGACGTCCCTGAAGGCCCGCCTGTGTCGATCTCCGGGCGGAGCGGCCTCGCGCCGTCTTCCCGGCAAGTTGCGGGCGAGCGCGAAAAGCGGATGGACTTGCTCGCCAGCGGGCCGAAGATGCATTCTAACGTTCGCCCGCAGGGTCTGTCAACGCGGAAGGGGCGCGCCCAGTTGCGACACCGGCACACACCTCAGTCCGCGGCGGTCCAGTTCATCCAGAATGTCCGGGAGCGCATCCGCCGTGGCGCGGCTTCCGATGTGGAACAGCACCACGCCGCCCGGCCGGATCCGTCCCAGCACGCGCTCGCGGATCTCTTCCGCCGTGATCCCCTTCCTGTAGGAATCCCAGGAGTCCAAGGTCCAGTAGACGCACTGGTAACCCTCCTCCGCCGCCACACTCAGCACGCGGCGGTCCCGGGACCCAAACGGCGGGCGGAACCAGGGTCTGGTGGAGATACCCGCAATGCCCGAGATGACTTCCTCTGCCCTGCGCAGCTCCTCGCGGATGGCGTCGTCGTTTAGTTTCTGCAGATCCGGATGGCTGAAGGTGTGATTGCCCAGCTCATGGCCACCGGCCACAATGGCTTGCACCAGGTCCGGATTCCGCCGGGCGAAACGGCCCGTCAGGAAGAATGTGCATCGTATGGAGCGCTCCCCCAGCGTTTTCAGAATGTCCCATCCCGGCTCGGCCGCCGCCCCCGCATCGAACGTCAGCGCCACCTGTCCCCCGTCCGGTATGCTCTGAGGCCGGGAAGGCGATGAGGTCCGTTCCGGGGCAGCCCTCTGGCTCTTAGGGAGCGGAGCGGGGAGCCTCGTGCGGCCTGTAGCGGACGGCCGCAGTGTTTCCGTGCGGGTTGCATGCGCCGGCCTGGCTTTTCCACCTTCCGGCGCCTTCGGGGAAGACACGGCAGGGATTTTCTCTCCAAGGGGCGCCTGTATCGGGGGCGCGACAGGACCGGCCTGGCGCGACAGGGAGATCAGAATCCCCGTCGCCGCACCCCCAAGCGCCACCATCAGAAGCGCTGGCAAAAGGGCTGACTTCCGCCGGCCTGCGGAACCGGCCGCCTTCCTCCGGGCCGGGGCGGCGGAGGACTTGCGGCCGCTCACGGGAGCAACCCCTTACCGGCGGGCTTGCGTGCCGCCGGAGTTCATGGACGCCAGCTTCTCCCGCAGGAAATCCACCGCCTTGCGAAGTTGCGGATCGTACTTCAGCCGGTCCGCCTCCAGGTCGGCGTCGTCCGGCAGAGTGTCCGGCTCCGGCATCTGCACCACGATGTCCGGCTGGATGCCCACCTTGTGGATGTCCGTGCCCTTGGGGGTCAAATACTTGGCCGTCGTGATGCGCACCGCCGCGTCGCCCGGCATGGGGACGACCGTCTGCACCCTACCCTTGCCGAAGGTCTTGTTGCCGATAAGCGTGCCCACCTGGTTATCCTTTATGGCGCCCGCCACGATCTCGGAGGCGCTGGCCGAGAACTCATCCACCAGCACCACCAGAGGATAGGTGCGGTGATCGTGCTTGGACGGATCCACCTCCAGCACGCTGCGGCGTCCCTGGCGCTCCTGAATGATCACCACCGGGCCGCTCTCGATGAACCGGCTGCCGATATCCACCGCAGACTCCAGCAGACCGCCCGGGTTGCCCCGCAGGTCCAGAATGAGGGCTTTCAGGTTCTTCTTCTCAAGGTCGGTCAGTGCGGCGTCCATCTGCGCATCCGCCTTGCTGTTGAACTGCCGCAATTGCAGCCAGCCGATGCCGTTCTGGGAATCCAGCAGGTCATACTCCACCATCCGGTAGTCCACCACCTGACGAACGATGGTGATCTCAATGGGCTTCGGCTCGCGCGCGCGCTGGAGGGTCAGGGTCACCTTCGTGTTCTCCGGCCCGCGGATCATCTTGACGACCTGCTCGATGTCCATGTCCGCGACCGACTTGCCGTCCACCTTGAGGATGATGTCTCCCTTGCGGACTCCTGCCTTGATAGCGGGGCATCCGGGCAGAGGCTCCTTCACATAGACCTGCCCCTGTTTGTTGGTATTCAGCTGCGCGCCGATGCCGACGAAGTTGCCCTCGTTCTCCTCGCGCATCTTCTTGTAGTCTTCAGGGTCCAGGAAACCGGTATACGGATCATCTAGAGATCCCAGGATGCCCCGGATGGCCATATACGTTAGCTGCTGAACGTTCAGTGAAGGCTTCTGCGTCTCCACCTTTCCCGTGACGCTGTTGGTGGGCGTCTTGACGACAGTGGTCTCCAGCACGGACGCCTCGGGATAAAACTTCTCCAGGATGGTATTCAGGGTCTCCTGATAGGTGGTGCGGACGGGCAGGTTCTCCACCTTTGGACCGGCCGGCTTCTCCAGGAGCATCTCCATCCGGTCCGGAATGGCCAGCAGAGCCGTGGTCACGGGACGGCCGCT
>CALCJH010000208.1 GCA_937967775.1 uncultured bacterium
GACGGAAAGGCGCTCCGTCCGCTGGTGCTGGCGTTCTCAGGGGTATCCGCCCTCACCGTCATCGTCCGGTCGTTGCTGACTTAGCCACTGCGCCCTGATGCTTCTCCGGGTGGCGTTCAATACATCAAGTAACGTCCACGTTCGTCCAGCCAACGCTGCTCGTCCGGGATCAGCCGGGCGTCCAGGTCCGCCGGAGTGGACGCCGGATTGTCCACCCATTCCCGCAGGAACGTTCCTCCCGAAAGCAGGTCTATCGCCAGCCGCTCCGTCTCATACTCATACGGGAAGACCCGCCAGATCTCGTAATCCGGATGCAGCGTCCGGATGGCCTTCAGAATGAGCGCCGCAATGCGATAGGGGCGGAACTCCTCGTGGCGGTAAAGATGTGTGTCCGTGTGGATCTGCAGCCCGGAGCAGAGCTTACCGGCGTGTTTGTGGAAAGTGGGTTCGAAGAAGCAGGGACGGATCAGGCATCCTGCCAGCCACTCGGGAGCCATCTCGCGCATCAGGTGCAGGATTGCGGCCATGTCTATGTCCGGCGCCCCCACCACCTCCAGCGATGTGGTCGTCCCTCGTCCTTCTGAAAGAGTGGTGCCCTCGAAGAGCACTGTTCCTGGAAAGCATCGCGCCATGTTCAGGCTGGAAGCGTTGGGGCTCGGGTTCACCCAGGGAAGCTCTGCCAGCGGCCAGCCAAAGCCCGGAGCCGCAGCCGGATCGTAGCCGGTCAAGGGGATCACTCTGAGCTGGATATCCAGCCCTGCTTTGTCTGCGTACCAGCGGGCCACCTCCCCGAGTGTCAGACCGTGGCGCATCAGAAGCGGACCGATGCCCACCATGCTTTCCCATCCCGGTTCCAGGATGCTTCCCTCTGCAGGGCGGCCTGCCGGGTTGGGACGGTCCAGGATCCAGACGGGTTTCCCCGCCTGCGCACAGGTCTCCATCATATAGCAGGTGGTCGTCACGAACGTATAGATCCGCGTGCCGATGTCCTGCAGGTCAACCAGCAGTATGTCGAAGGAGTCCAGCATCTGCGGGGTGGGGCGCCGGTGCTCGCCGTACAGACTGAAGACGGGGATGCCCAGGCTCGGGTCCACGTAGTCGGGGGACTCGATCATATTGTCCTGCTTGTCCCCGCGCATCCCATGCTGCGGCCCGAACGCGCAGGTGAGCCTTAGCCCGCCGGAGGCAGCCAGAGCATCCAGAGTATGCGTTCCGTCCCTCGTCAGAGATGCCGGATGCCCCAGTACTCCAAGCCGTCTCCCCCGCAACTCAGCAAGGGCCGCGTCGTCTTCCAGCAGATTGTCAATCCCGCATCTGATGGCCACTCTTGCATCCTCCGCCTTTTTTGCGCTTCATCATGGCACAAAAATGGAGCGTCCTACGCTGCAAGGGTATCCAAAGAGAGAAGCCCCGCATCCTGACGGCGCAAAAAAGCCCGCCCCCGGACGAGGGCGGGCCGGAGAGAGGAGGACGATCACGCAGCTCTTCGCGCCTCAAACTTGGGAGAGTAATACTGGCATTTGTAGCTTCGCGAGGCTTCGCTTGGCACCTCGGCTTCCGGAATGGGGATGTGCGTCTCGTCTATGGAGCACATCTGATACTGCCGGTCGTAGTGGCCGCAATCGTCGCAGCGCTTCATCACGCTCCAGCAGACGCTGCATCGCGGCGTATCTACCAGCTCGATGCGTCCGCAGAGAGCGCAGTTGATGTAGATTTCGTGGAACTCCGAGGACTCCGACAGCAGGGACCGGAGCTTCGAGATAAACGTCTTGAGCGTGTCGCTCAGGGCTGTTGCGCTGGCGAGCAGCGTGCTGCACTCGTCCCGCGACAGAAAGTCCACCATGCGCGGGTCAATCTGATCGTTCAGGGTGTCCATTGCCCGGCCGACTGCCGCCGCCTGCGACTGGGCGGTCTTGGGCTTGAAGGGACGCTTTTTCTGCGTGCCCCGCTCCCGCGCCGTGCTGCGGATGATCTCCTCCGCAACGCGCAGCGGCACCCTCAGAAGAGCTTCCTTTTTGTCCGGGAAGTTGATGATTCCGTGGACAAAGCGCTGAGTCTCTTCGATTGAGAGCCGTTCTTCCTTGATCTTCCGCGCCAGGCGCACCTGGCTGACAGGATCCTCGGAGAGTGCCTTCAACACCAGCGCGTGTCCTTCCCCGAACGGGTTGTCGCCGGGGCGGTCCACCATCTCGTCCAGAACCGCCTGAGGCAGGTCCAGGATCTCCAGGTGGCGTTTGATGGTGGCTTCCGCCTTGCCCAGCATTTTCGCCACCTGTTCCAGCGAATGGACCTCCAGCAAACCCTCGATGGCGCGAGCCCGCTCTACGGGGTTCAGATCCTCGCGCTGGAAGTTCTCCAGCAGCGCGTCCACCTTTGCATCTTCTTCACTGACCTCCCGAATGATGGCGGGGATCTCGGTCAGACCGGCAAGGCGGCTGGCGCGGTAGCGCCGCTCGCCCATGATGATTTTATACTTGCCGTCCGGAAGCGGGCGGACGACGATGGGCTCCAGCACTCCCCTCTCGCGGATGGACTGAGCAAGCTCCTCCAGGGTCTCCTGGTGGAACGTTTTCCGGGGCTGATCCTCGGCCGGGATGATGTCGTCCAGATTGAGATGTTGAAGCATAAGGGGCAAGTCTCCGACGCCACACGCGCTGTTGCGAGGGCGCAAGCAGCAGAAACGTTCTTCTCCATACTGTTTCTTCCATACGGGAGGGCGGGGATGTGATGTGGAATGATCCAGGGTTCGCCGTTCAGGGGGTGAAGTTGGACAGCCATCCGCCCGAAGACCTATAATGCCGCCACAGGGTCGAGATGCGGCTCCCGCCTCCCTGAGAGAGGATGCGTTCATATATGCCAGAGAATCACCGCAAGCCGAAGAAGGCATACCTGGACCCGGACTTTCTGCAGAGCCCGGACGCGCGCGTCCTGCGGATTCTGGCCGAGTATCTCGGTCCCCTGAGGAAGTTCCGGGACGAGAAGGTCAAGGATACCATCGTCTTCTATGGTTCTGCCCGCACGCCGGATCCGGAGCAGGCCCGGAAGGCCCTGGAGCGGGCGCGCCGGCGGCTGCGTCAGCATCCCGGGGATGAGAAGCTGCACCAGGAGCTGGAGCGCGCGGAGATCGGCGTGCAGATGTCCCGCTACTACGATGAAGCCCGTATTCTGGCACGGATGCTGACGGAGTGGGCGCTTGCCCGGCCCGGGCCGTGGAACCGCTACCTGATTTGCTCCGGAGGCGGTCCGGGCATCATGGAGGCCGCCAACCGGGGAGCGGCAGAGGCGGGTGGAAAGACGGTGGGGTTGACCATCAGCCTACCTTTCGAGGAGCAGGGCAACTCCTACATCACCGAAAACCTGGCCATGGAGTTCCATTACTTCTTTATGCGGAAGTACTGGTTCGTCTATATGGCCCGAGCTCTCGTCATCTTTCCCGGTGGGTTCGGGACGCTGGACGAGATGATGGACCTGCTCACCCTGCTGCAGACCCGCAAGATCCGGCGCCGCCTGCCGGTGGTGATGTACGGTAGCGAATTCTGGAATGAGGTGCTGAATCTCCAGGCGCTGGTGAAGTGGGGTACCATCAGTCCGCAGGATATGGATTTGGTGCACTTCTGCGACGATCCGCAATCGGCGTTCGATCACCTGGTGGCGGCGCTTGAGGGGAGGGACAGAAAGCCCGTGCCGAGCCGGCCTGCGGTGGGCTAAGCGGCTATTTTAACCGGTTCTCAAACTCGGAAATGATGCGGTCCACCCGTGCTTCGAAAGCTTCACGCGAGAACTCTTTAGCGCGCGCAATGGCGTTCTGACTGAGTGACGTCCGCAGCTGCGTGTCGCGGATCAGTTCCAGCGTCCGGCTTTTCAACTCGTCCGGAGTCTGCCAGAGGAATCCATCGGTCCCGCTGCGCACGATATCACGCACTCCCCCGCCGCCGATCACCACCGGCACGGCCCCGGAAGCCATGGCCTCCACAATAGTCATCCCGAACTGCTCGAACAGCTCGGGCCGGGCGGTTTCATCCTCTCCTGCTCCCGTGGCGTGCCAGTAGATGGCCGCGCGGCCGTAGAGCGGCAGAATCTCTTGAAAGCTGAGGTCTGTTACCACCTCGACCGGATATCCTTCGGCCAGCGCACGCACCTCCTCCAGATATTGCTGATGATCCGGGCGGGGATGGGTGCCTCCGGCCACCAGCAGTTTCCAACCATGCAGCCCGGTGTCGCACAGTTCTCGGAACGCCCGGACCATAACGGCATGCTTCTTTGTCGGGCCAGTGGCGTAGAAGCGGCCTGCAGTGAGGATGAGTTGCTCTTTCGAAAGCGCACGGCACAGCGCGATCTCCGCCGGAGGATGCAGTATTTCGCAGGCGGTGGCCCATCGTCTGCGCACCCACTCCTGCACGAAGGAGCTGGGGCAGACCCGGACGTCCCAGCTCTCCAGCCGGGCCAGCTTGTCTTTGTCAGCCCATCGTTCGGGAGAACCATCGGCTGTCAGACGGATGCTCTCGGCGGGATCGTAGGGAAACTGCACGAACAGCAGCCCGGCCCGCGCCGGACACAGTGGCGGAACGGAACCCGTGATGTGCACCAGCAGGTCGGCTCCCTTGGCAAATGAAAAGGCGGTCCGCCCGCTGAGGAAGCGCGCAGCCCGCGGGGACAGGCGGGACAGCTTCTTCAGTGCGGAAGGCCATTCTTGAGAAGTTCCCCGGAACCGGCACCCGGCGAGATTGACATTCAAGACCCTTTCCAGACGGGGAATGTCCAACGCTGCGCCGCCCGCCAGCTCCACTCTCCAGCCGGCATCCACCAGTCTCCCGGCGATGACAGCGGTCACCTTTTCACCGCCACCTGCATAGTCCCAGTCCGGGTTGTGCACGATCGCCTGGAGAGGCTTCATCGGCTCACCAGAGCAAGAGCACGCTCTGCCCACTCGCGGTCAAAGGGACACTCGCCGCCGTCGCGGTAATACTGCCGGGCAGCCTCTCTTGCCACCATGGACCATTCTGAAAGGGATGCCGGCGAAGACAGGATCGCATCCAGCTTCTGCGGAAGCTCCTCCGGATGAGTAAACAGCCGGTCCCGGAAGCACTCCAGGTCTCCAGTGTAATACCACCCTTCGCGCCACACGAACAGAGCAGGCAGGCCGCACGCGGCTGCCGTCACCACCGCCCCACTGAACATCCCTGCAACAGCCGAGCTGGCCGTCAGATTCTCCTCCAGGCTGGAGCCGGGGCGCGAGAACTCCACCCTGCTCGGGTATCGTTCCGGCAGATCCGCCCAGCCTTCCCTTGCCTTGTTGTCGGGGTGAGGGCGGATGATCACTCTGTCCAGGTTGGTGCAGCTTTGCAGCGCGCGTTCAATAGCGCCGGCGAACTCGCCATTCTGCTCTTGCATCCCCAGAAGCTGCGAGCCGCGCCGGGTGTTCTGGTCTATAACCAGCAGGGTGCGGGGCTGGTGCTGCGGCTGCAGGGGGGGCAGAGCATCATAAAGCGAACCCGAGGGCAGAAAGTCCGCGCATATTGCCTCTCGACCTGTGCGCTCTGCAATCTCCGCATCCAGCCTGGCCGCAAAGGCCGCCGAGGCCGGACCGAAGCAGATGTAGCGGTCGGTCAGAATGGGGAACCACGTCGGCGAGCAGATGACGCCGTGCTGCGTTGTCGCAACGGTCGTCGGTCGGTCCATCTCGCTTTCGGCGATGCTCGCTCCGAGCGGCGTGAAATGGCACCGTACGATCGCAACGTCGAAATCTATCTTTTCCCTGAACCGCTGCCAGGCCAGCCGTACAGACGCGATTCCCGCCATCGCATCGTAGGCTCCCTCGGAGATCTTCAGATCTTCCGGTAGAAGGGAACCCATCGTTTGCCAGTCCTTGTGGGCGGCAAGGCGGCCCTCCGCGCAGGTCACGGATGCGGCCAGACTGCCGGCTGCCGGAGGCAGATCCATCACCGTGACGCGGCTTTCAAGCCCAGCAGACCGCACCGCCTCGTGAATGCGCCGGTGCTCCTCGTGATTGCCGCATACAAGATACAATACAGAGTGTCCTGCTTCCGCTGCGGAGCAAGCGATGCGGGCCATCAGTCGGTATTCCGTCTCTCGGTCGCGGCACTCTCCCACGACCAGCACATCGCAGCGGAGCTTCCTGACGCTGACTCTGCCTGCAAGCTGCGGCTGCCATCCCAGCAGACGCGCCGAGAGGCCGGCCCGTCGGGGTGGGGGAAGCGCACGACTGGCAGCCTTTCCAGGATGGATGTGAGTCTCCAGAAGAGCAAAGTAGGGATACAGCCGCCGGCCTTCGGGTGAGGCCCAAAGCGCCATCTGCGCACGCGCGGCCAGCGCCGCTCTGGCTCCGGGCGGGTAGGCAAAAGAGCCAGGCATTTCGCTCCCGGCGAAGGTCACCGCCCCGCTCTCCTGAGCTTCTGGCGGATCGGCAGCTCACTCTCGTAGACCCGCTTCACGCCATCCCCCAGAGCAGATTCGATCACCCGGATGTCCCGCACAAGCCGCATAAGGCCGCCAGTCTCCACAGATGCGGCCTGATCCGTGCCCCACATCGCCCGGTCCAGCGTGATGTGCCTTTCCACAAAACAGGCTCCCAGAGTCACCGCTGCAAGAGTCGTCTGCAGGCCCACCTCGTGGCCGGAGTATCCCACAGGCACGTCGAACTCCGCCGCAAGTGTCTGAATCATCCGCAGGTTGAGCTCCTCAGGACGGCAGGGGTAGGTGCTGGTGGCGTGTGCCAGGAGCGTCCGTTCCCGCGGGAGCCAGCTTACGCACTCGCGGATCTCCTCCATTGTGGACATTCCTGTGGAGACGATGAGCGGCTTTCCCTTGGCTGCGGTATATCGCACCAGCGGGCGGTCGGTTAGAGATGCCGAGGCGATTTTGTAGCAGGGCGGGTCGAACTGTTCGATAAAATCCACCGAGGGCTCGTCCCAGCAAGAGGCAAACCACATGATCCCCTTCTGCCGGCAGTATTCATCTATCTCGCGGTATTCTTGCTCACCCAGCTCGACCCGGTGTCGGTATTCCAGATAGGTGATTAGCCCCCAGGGCGTCTCACGAAGAATCTCGCGCTGCTCCGGGGGAACGCACAACTCCGGAGTGCGTTTCTGAAACTTTACAGCGTCGCATCCTGCCAGCGCCGCGGCATCGATCAACTTTCTGGCAAGCTCCACGTCGCCGTAGTGGTTGATGCCGATCTCCGCAATGATGAACACAGGGTGCCCTGGGCCGACCGGGCGCCCGCCTATGCTAACACAGCATGCCAAGCTGCCTCTCCCTCTTCTGCAGAATCAGATCGCAAAGCTCCCGTACTGCTCCCTGTCCGCCGGGCTTGGACAGAACCAGGCGCGCAGAGCTCTTCACCGCCGGATGAGCGTCGGCCACCACCACCGGACAGCCTACATACTGCAGACACTCCAGGTCGTTCACGTCGTTTCCCACGTAAACGGCCGACTCCGGGGAGACGCACCTTTGCTGAAGCCACTGCTGTAAAGCCGGAAGCTTCCGTTGGACTCCCTGGAGACACTCCACTTTCAGCTTCCGGCAGCGAGCTGCAACCACGGGATTCTCTTCAGAAGACAGCACCAGAATATCCAGTCCCTGCTGCCGCAGCGCCACGATTCCCATTCCGTCTCCCCTGCTGCAGGCCACGGCCTCCCGGCCGTCCTCCATCACGTAGACGCGGTTGTCCGTCAGCACGCCGTCAAAGTCCATCACCAGCGCCCGGACCGGGTCCGGCAGAACCTGCAACTTGCGCAGTTGGACCCGCTGGCGCAATAGGACCTCGGCGATCTCCACGTCCACAGGCTCGTCTATCTCCAGACACCTTTCGCCGTCCACCACGTACAGCACGGTCTTGCCGAAAAACCGGTGCTTTGCAGCCAGAAATCCCTCCGTCCGCATCACGTAGACGGCCCCGGTCTCGCGGAACTGGGGCTCCATCTCCTGCCTGCGCGGACGAAAGGACTTGTCGTGGTTTATGCCTTCTGCGGAGTTATCCGGCATGTTCCGCCACAGGAATGAGTGGAACGCGGCAACCGAAAGGCAACTGTCCGCGTCCTCTTCCAGCAGTTTCCGAACACATCCATCAATATCTTCGCCGGTGGTCAGGGGAGACGTGCATTGCAGGAACACCACCAGATCGGGCCAGTAGGACTCACGCTGCTTCAGATGCTCAAGCACATGCAGAAGCGCCGACTCGGAAGATGCACGGTCTCCGCTGATCTCGTCCGGCCTCCAGACTACCTCCGCTCCGTGTTTCTCAGAGACGATGGCAATCTCGGCATCGTCCGTCGAGACCACCACCCGGGAGACCGTCGCCGCCTGAAGCGCGGCTTCGATGGTCGAGGCGATTAGGGGCTTCCCCGCAAGCGGGAGGAGGTTCTTGCGTGGAACGCTCTTCGATCCGCCCCGAGCGGGGATGATGGCCAGGTTTTCCATTCTCAGTATCTTGAATTCCTTTCTTTTCTCCAGGCAGGTGAAGCCCGCTTCTATGCCCGGGCATCTTGTTCAGTGAGGGACACAGCGCTCTGGCTGATCTGTCCCGCCGGGCTATCGCGCTCCGTTTCGGCCGAAACCTGGCAAGCAAACCGGACGGAGCCCCAGCTCGGGTGCCAGTAGGAGGTCCAATCATCCGTGACCGCCGGCTCCAGCACGAACGGGAGGAATTCGCGGACATAGTCGTAGTCCCGGAAACAGTCGCGGATAAAGAAGCCCGCCACGTATTCGCCCGACGCCAGCTGTCCGCCCCTGATCCTCAGTTTCAGGTAGTTTTTTCCGTGCTTCAGTTCCCCTGGAAGCTCCGTCTGTGCCACCCCGAGGCATCGCTGTCCAGGCACGCCTATGTAGGCGCCCAGCAACAGACCTTTGACGCTTTCCGCCGCATTTACTTCCAGCCCGAAGCAGATATCTTCTGTCTCCCGCACGGGATGGGACAGCAAATCAACGCGCGTGAACCGGATTGAATCCCCCAGTGCTGAGAACTGGCGGGGCAGAGTGGTCATATCTACACTGGTGGAGGCGTGCACCGGTGAGACGCCCATATACCGGGCGATAGCGGTGGGCACAGGCAGGCCTGCGGTGGCCCGCCCGGCCTCGATGAACACACACTGGGTGCAAAAGCTGCGCACGGTGTTCATGTTATGGCTGACGAACAACACCGTACGGCCGCTGGCAGCCACGTCCTGCATCTTGCCTAGGCACTTCTTCTGGAACTCAGCATCGCCGACGGCCAGCACTTCGTCCACCACCAGTATTTCCGGGTCCAGATGCGCCGCCACCGCGAACGCCAGGCGTACATACATCCCGGAGGAGTAGCGCTTCACAGGGGTGTCAATGAAGCGTTCTACCTCCGAAAACTCCACAATGTCATCAAAGCGCGCGTCAATCTCCCTTGTACGCATCCCCAGAATGGCGCCGTTCAGGTAGATATTCTCCCGTCCGGTAAGATCCGGGTGGAAGCCTGTTCCTACTTCCAGCAGCGACGCCACCCTCCCGCGCATCACGATGCGTCCTTCCGTAGGCTCCGTGATGCGGGAGAGAATTTTCAACAGAGTGCTCTTGCCGGCGCCGTTCTTTCCGATGACGCCCAGCACCTCGCCTTCGCGCAAATCGAAAGTGACGTCCTTCAGTGCCCAGAAAGTGTTGGGCTCGGGTCCCGCCTGAGGATGATCGCGCGGGATCATCAGCTCTTTCTCTCCCACGCGCTTCAGAGGGTCTTCGCGCCCCAGCATCAGCGCCCATCTCCGCTTCAGGGCGTCCTGAAACGTGCCCGCCCCGATGGCCCCGAGGCGGTAAAGCTTGGAAACGTTGCGGACTTCTATGATGGGTCTGGACACGTCAGATATAGTCCACGAACTTCCGCTCGATTCTGCCGAACGCCGCGACTCCCGTGGCAAACACCACCAGTGTAATTGCGGCCGACACTCCGATGTGCAGAGGGGTCAGTGCAGCCTTTCCCAGGAATGCGTAACGCGTACCTTCCACCACCGCCACCATCGGATTCAACGCTGCCCACAGCCGGAAGCGCTCCGGCACCTCCGAGAGCGGCACGATTATGAAGGATGCATACATCCAGATCTGCACGATAAACGACATCAAATGCTGGAGGTCGCGATACTGGGAAGTAATAACTGCCAGCCACAGCCCCACACCTCCCGCGAGCATGGCCGTCTGGATAGTCAGCAGGGGAAACAGCAGTACAGTCCAATTGGCCTGTATGAGGGGTCCTGCCTCGGTGGCATAGCGATAATAAGCCCAGAAAGCCAGAAACGTAACAAACTGGAGTGCCAGCGCGATCAGATTCGAAAGGAGGATCGAGAGCGGAACCACCAACCGCGGAAAATACACCTTGGTGAACAGGTTGGAGTTCACGATCAGGCAGGAGCCGATGGCAGGCAGGGACTGCGCGAAATAGCTCCAGAGCAGCAATCCGGCCAGATAGAACGGAACGTGCGGCATCCCGTCCGTTGCCAGCCGCGCCACGTTC
>CALCJH010000209.1 GCA_937967775.1 uncultured bacterium
CCGTGGGGGCAGGTGATGGTGACCGCCTGCTGGACGGACCATCCGGGGCTGACCGTGCTTCCCACCCACCGGGTGGTGCGAGGGCTCCCACAGCAGCTGGTGGACGGCCTCGAGGAGGTGCTGGCGGGGCGTTTCTCGGTGCGGCGGTGCTCCCCGGAGAACCTCAGGCCATTGCTGGAGGATGCCCCGCCTTCCGCCTTCGGGTGGATGAAGAGTGACACTGCCTGGCTGGCTGTGCCGCAGTGGCCGGTGGACGCCACCGGAGCTGAGCTGCTCCAGCAGGTGGTTCTGGCTGAACGCTTCGGTTTCGACATCGCCCGGCTGAAGACGGATCCGCGGATCGCCTACGTGGAGCAAGCGGACTCCGCCATAGAGATGGTGCAGCAGGGTGATTATCAGGCGGCATTCCTGCTGAAGCCCATCCCGGTGCGCACCATCACTCGCTACGCGCGCGAGGGCCGCTGCCTGCCCCAGAAATCCACCTATTTCTACCCCAAACTCGCAAGCGGGCTGGTGCTCCGGCGCATCGAGGAGGATGTGCCCGTTGACGGGTGAGGCGCGCAGGCGGTCCTCCACCGCCAACGAGTTCGTCACTCTGGATGACATAGACCACCAGACCGCCGCGCTCAAGAACGTGTCCTTCCTGTTGGAGTCGGCGCGGGGAGCCATCTGCGTCTCCGGCAGCGACGCCGCCTTCCTGGAGCCTGTAGTGCTGGTGGACGGGCACCGGCTGGAGCTGGATGGAGCTACCTGGGAGATGGCCGGGCACTGGGTGCCGGAGATGACGCTGGAGCGGCCGGAAGGAACCATCCGTTGCCAGTATCTTGCTCCTCCGGCCCGGCGGGGGTTCGCCGTGAGACTTCAGTTCACGGCCAGAGGGTCCACCCGGGCTCAGCTTGCTTTCGAGGTGAGCTGGGGCAGGACGCACCAGGTCTCGGACTCGTTCCACGCGATGGAAGGAATACGGCGGGCCGGCATCCGCGAGCGCTCGACCACTACAGTGTATCTCGGATTCCGCGCCCTCTGGCCCCTGTTCGGTTTTGGCCTGCACTGCGTGGGAGGAGACTGGAGCGTCTTCAGCGGAGGCGTGCCGCTGTCCGGCTCCAGAATGGAGATGGAAGCGTCCCGGAACGAAGCGCTGGTCTGCCGGGCGGTCCGCTCTCAGGCGTTGGAAGCCGGTAGGACGATCGAGCTGACGCTCTTCGTGGGGCTGGGGCTGGAGGCTTACGGTGGTATGGCGAGCGCAGAGGACCTGGCGCAGCACGGTTGGGACCATCTCTATAACTCCACTCTGAGATGGCTGGCCGAGCGCTCGGTGCATTGCCGCGGAGCCGCCGAATCGCACTGTGAACGGCTGAACCTGAACGCTCTGTACAACTATTTCTACAGCACCGGCGTGACTCTGGATACCGAACGGATGGTGGTCACGTCCAGCCGCTCACCGCGCTATGACCTCACGGGATCCTACACGGACCGGGACGCCTGCCTTTTCAGCTTTCCCGGAGTACTGATGATTGACCCGCCGCAGGCCAGACGGATGCTGGAATACTCGTTGGGCGTGCAGATCCGCAACGCAGGATCCTTCCGCCGCTATCTGGACGGCATCCCGCTGGAGCCCGGTCTCGCGCTGGACGCGGTGGTGGCCCCTCTTCGGGCACTCTGGATGTACGTGGACCTTACCGGCGACCATACCATCCTGTTTGACCGGCATATCCAGGAAGGCGTCAACCGCGTGCTGGACGTTCTGGACCGCCGCCAGCATCCGTCCGCCGCGCTTTACTACACGCGCAAGACACCGTCCGGGCGCATCGCCCGTCTGCCGTATCTTACTTACAGCAACGCTCTGGTGTGGCGGGCTCTTTCGGACCTGGCAGACCTGTATCACCGCATCCGGGACCTGGAGCGGGAACATGAGACCGAGACCTGGGCGCGCGAGGTGCGCTCCGCCCTTCTGGAGCGATGCATTATGGACGGGCCGTACGGTCCGATGTTCTGCTTTGGGACCGATCTGGAGGGGACATCCGAGCCCGGAGACGAACCGGAGGGAAGCCTGCTGCTCCTGCCGTACCTGGAGTTGTGCCGCCCGGATTTCGGGCCCTATGCGAATACTGTCCGGTGGATCCGCCAGAATCGTAGTTCCACCTCTGGAGGAGGGGGTTGCCTGCTGGAGCTCGCCAACGAGTTGCTCATCGGAAACGCGGAGGCTCTGGAACAGCTGTTTCAGGCTCCTCTGGACGAAGGGATCGCCTGCCACTCTCTGGACGGGACAGGGATGCCGGAAGCCGGAATGGCCTGGGCCGCCGGGGCGGGATATCTGGCCTACGTTTTGATCCGGGCTTTCGAGCGCGATGTGGACCTGCCGGTCCTGCGACCGCCTTCGTCGCGCGCGCACAGCCGCATCAGCCGCAGCACGATGCGTCCGGGCGTCGGCTGGGTATAACGGAAGGGGACTCGCGGAGCGTCTTTTCGTCCTTGACAGGGGTGCTCCGCGTTCCTATAATCCCGAATGCTTGCGGGGCCGCCCGTCGGGGCGGCAGCCGTGTTTTGAAGCGGACCGGTGGGCCGCCCGTGCCCGGGGTCCGTGCCATCGAGGGGGACTTACCGCATTGCCGAATATCACTCCGGAGATCTTCAAGGCTTACGACATCAGGGGCACATACCCGGACCAGTTCAACGAAGAGGCAGCTTACAACATCGCCCGCGCCTTCGCGAAAGCGCTGAAGGGCAAGACGGCCGTCGTGGGCCATGATATGCGCGAATCGTGGAAGACGCTGATTCCTTCCGTCATCAAGGGTCTGAACGATTCGGGCGTGGACGTGTGGGACATCGGGCTGGCCAGCACTCCCCTTTTCTATTACAGCGTGAACGCGCTGGGAGGGGACATCGGGCTGCAGCTTACCGCCTCGCATAACCCCGCGAAATATAACGGCTTCAAGCCCACCGGTCCCCAGGCCATTCCCAGCATCAGTTTCGTCTCGAACCAGGAGATCTGCCGGCTCGCCAACGAGGCACAGTTCGAGACGCCGGAGAAACCCGGTCAGGTGCTGGGCCAGCGCGACTTGCTGGACGATTACATCGAGGCTGTCATCCAGGCGGCCGGAGTTGACGACTTCAGCGGACTGAAGCTGGTCATAGACACCGGCAACGGCATGGGCGGTTATGTGGTCCCGAAGCTGACGGAGCGGCTGCGCGCGGACGTGGTGCCGCTCTACTGGGACCTGGACGGCACCTTCCCGAACCACGAGGCCAACCCGCTGGACGAGTCCACTATGGAGGACCTCAAGAAGAAGGTTGTGGAGGTCGGGGCCGATCTGGGAGTAGCCTACGATGGCGACGCTGATCGCGTTCGCTTTGTAGATGAAAAAGGCGAAAGCATTCCGGGCGATATGATCACGGCGCTCCTGGCGCGGCAGATCCTGCGGCATCATCCGGGAGAAAAGATCCTCTACGATCTGCGTTCCAGCCGCGCCGTGCGCGAGGAGATCGAGAAGGCGGGCGGAGAACCGGTGATGTGCCGCGTGGGGCACGGGCTCATCAAGCGCCAGATGCGCGAGGAGGGCGGCATCTTCGCCGGGGAGCTTTCCTGCCACTACTATTTCAGGAACTTCTACATCACAGACAACGGCGACCTGGCCATGCTTCACCTGGTGGGTCTGCTGAAAGAGACCGGCGGCAGGCTCTCCGAACTGTGGCGCCCCATCAAGCGCTACTTCCACTCCGGAGAGATTAACTCCGAGGTGGAGGATGTGCCCGGAAAGCTGAAGGAGCTTGAGGATCTGTACGGGCCGAAAGGTAAATCCGTGCTGCATCTGGACGGCCTGACGGTGGAGTTTGAGGACTGGTGGTTCAACGTGCGGCCGTCCAACACGGAGCCGCTTCTGAGACTGACGCTGGAGGCTCCGACGGAAGAGCAAATGGCGGCCCATCGCGACGAGCTGCTGAAGGTGATCCGCTCGTGAAAGAACTCCGGCGGAAGCACACAATGACCCCGGTCGCCGGAGGGCGGAATGCTTGACATCAGGCTGATCCGAGCCGAGCCGGAGGCTGTACGCCAGGCGCTGAGCCGCCGGGGCGAGGCGGCGGCCATAGACGAACTCCTGGCGCTGGATGCACGCCGTCGGGAGCTGATCACACAGTCCGAGCAGCTCAAGGCGCGGCAGAACCAAGCTTCTGAAGAGATCAGCCGCATCAAGCGGGAAGGCGGCGATGCCACCCCGATCATCGCGGAGATGAAGGACATCAGCGCCCGCGTCAAGGGACTGGACGCGGAGTGCCGCTCCGTGGAATCCGAGATGGAAGCCATGCTGGCGAAGCTGCCGAACATCCCGCACGAGAGCGTCCCGGACGGGCTTTCCGAGGAGTGCAACGTGCCTGTGGACCAGTGGGGCGAGCCGCGCACGTTCGACTTTCCGCCCCGCCCGCACTGGGAGATCGCGGAAGCCCTGGACATCCTGGATTTCGAGCGCGGGGCGCGCATCGCGGGGTCGGGATTCGTGCTCTACAAGAAGGGCGGCGCGCGTCTGGAGCGGGCGCTGATCAACTTCATGCTGGACATGCACATCTCGCGGCACGGCTACGTGGAGATGTATCCGCCCTTCCTGACCCGGTCCGAGGTATTATACGGCAGCGGCAAGTTGCCGAAGTTCGCGGACGATATGTATCACGTCCAGCTGGACGACCTTTGGCTGAACCCGACGGCGGAGGTTCCTATCACGGGCATCCACGTGGACGAGATCCTGCCACCTGGATCTCTGCCGCTGAAGTACGTGGCGTACTGCGCCAGCTTCCGCCGGGAGGCCGGCGCGGCCGGCAAGGATACCCGGGGACTCATCCGGCTGCATCAGTTCGACAAGGTGGAACTGTTCCAGTTCACGGAGCCGGAGAGAAGCTACGATGCCCTGGAGGAGATGCTTCGGCACGCAAGGGCCGTGCTGGAGGCGCTGGAGCTGCCGTACAGAGTGCTGAACTGCTGCGCCGGGGACATCGGCCAGGCGGCCAGCAAGATGTACGACGTGGAGGTCTGGGCGCCGGGGCTGGAGCGCTGGCTGGAGGTCTCAAGCGTCTCCAACTGCACGGACTATCAGGCGCGGCGGTCCAACATCCGCTTCCGCCGTGAGGCGGGGGCAAAACCGGAGCTGGTGCACACGTTGAACGGAAGCGGGATCGCGCTGCCCCGCACGGTGATCGCCATCCTTGAAAACGGCCAGCGTGAGGACGGGTCGGTTTCCATCCCGCAGGCTCTTCGCCCGTACATGGGCGGAATGGAGGAGATCCGTCTCGAGGGCTGAAGCCCCGGCCCCCCTCGTGCTGGCTCCGAGGCTCCCTTCGATGCCCGGACACAAAATCAAGGCCCCCGCTCTTCTGGGAGCAGGGGCCTTTCGCACACTGTATCAGGGAGAGCCTTGCCGAACCTACGGTAGGATGGCCTGCCAGTAGCCGGCATCACGCTCCTGGACCAGCTCCTCGTATCTCCTCCAGACGGCATGACCATCCAGATAAACGATTGTGGTCCCGTCGTAATGCACGCGGTCCGGCAGGTCCTGCGCGTAGCCCGGGTTGGGCACGAAGATGCCGTCGTTGATGCCCGCGTTCGGGTTCTGGGTGTTGTCCCGGCCGTTGCGCGCCTCGTGGATCAAAAGAAGCATCCGTGTCGGCTGCAGATCCGTGACCACACCGTTCACACGGATCGCCAGTGCCTCAGGCTTCATCAGCGACAGCGAGTTGTTCATCGAGTAGGAGAGCGGATACTTGCGCTTCTCCTCCGGAGTCCCGATGATGTTGGACGCCTCGCGGTTGCGGTCCGACGGGCAGAGGAACATCTTCTCGGCCTTCACATACGGGAAGATGCTTCCCTGGCGGACATCGGCCTTCTGGTAAGCACCGAACGACCCGCAGAAGTTCGGGGCATTGACGGCGGGCCTGAGGCCGCCAGCCGAGGAATCGCCGCTGTTCGGCATCCGGCCGCCGTGGTCGTCAGCGTACATCTTGAACGCAAGGCCCAGCTGCTTCAGGTTGCTGAGACAGCTGAGCATGTTCGCGCGCTGACGGGCGCGCGAAAACACAGGGAACAGAATCGCCGCCAGAATGGCGATGATCGCGATCACGACCAGAAGCTCAATGAGCGTGAAGCCCAGTCTGCTTTCTCTGATGGTTCTCATGGCAACCTTCTCTTTTCTTTTAGACCCCCGGGGAGCGCCCCGCCCATGGCGGGGCTACTGACTCCGGACCTCTCTTGCGGCTCCTGGCGCGGGAGGGAAAACTCTGACAGGAATC
>CALCJH010000210.1 GCA_937967775.1 uncultured bacterium
CTGGCACCGGGCTGGTATCAGTACAAAGCCGTGATCACCGGGAGCTGGGATGCCATCGGGGCGGACGCCCGCTCCGTGAACGCGGACACCATCTGGTTCGAGACGACGCCGGGGAACGATCAGGTCACCTTCTGGGTGGACGCCCTGACCGGGACGGTAAAGGTGGACGTGGTGCCGGAGCCCGGATCGGCGGTGGCGCTGGCATCGGCGCTGGCCGGCTTCGCGGGACTGCTCTTGAGGAGCCGCCGGGTCTGAAAGGCACCGGAGAGGCCCGGAACATCTGAAAGAGGCTGCCGCTGCGGGGGGCCAGGCCGGTTTTACCCCGGGCGGCGGCCTATTGCGCTTTCGATGCGCAAGAAAGGAGCGGCGCTATGAAGGCTATCATCGCTGCCCTGTTCCTTGCAGTTCTGCCAGCGGCGAGCCTCGCCGCGGTGGACGGA
The DNA here is from genome assembly GCA_937967775.1 of uncultured bacterium. Classification (GTDB taxonomy): domain Bacteria; phylum Armatimonadota; class UBA5829; order DSUL01; family DSUL01; genus CALCJH01. The sequence continues at coordinate 441 of CALCJH010000210.1, forward strand.
CGCAACATCCCGGCCGATTTCTGTCCCGGAGGATTGCCGGGGTGTCAAGCACTCCTTGAGCTGCAGGACAACCACACAGGCTTCGGCGACGCGCGGCCTCCCACGGGCGGCTACGTCCCGGGCTCGGAGCTGAATCAACTCTATGTCTTCAAAACGGCAGACTCCCTCGCCATCAACGTCACCGGGAATCTGGAGACGAACGGCAACGCCTTCGTGGTGCTGCTGGACGTGGTCCCCGGGGGACAGGGAACCCTGAATGTCAGCGTGGGGCCGGGTTCGGTGCGCGGGTTGACAGGGCTAAAGCTGGACCCGGGCTTCCTGCCAGACTACGCCATCGCCGTCAACACGGCGGGCAACGTGTATGTGGACCTGGTGGACCTGAACGCCGGAACCAGCCGCTATCTGGGATTCGTCCCGCTGAATAGCGGTGGAGTGCTGGGGGGCGCGGGCTCCTCCAATCCCAACGGCAGCCGGATGGGATTCAACAATACCAACAGCGCCGGAGTCATCGGCAATCCGCCGCCTCACAAGACCGCCGAAGAGCACATGGCGGACGCGGCCACCGCCCTGAGCGGGATGGAGCTGATGCTAAGTCTGGCAGACATCGGTGTGGATGTGTCGCTCTCGGAGGTCCGGATTCTGGTGCTTCTCTGCGGCGGGAGCGGATATCTTTCGAACCAGTTCCTGCCCGGAATCGGCGAGGGCACGCAGATAGGCAATCTGGGTTTCCCTCCGAAGGATCTGACAGATGACAACATCGCCCCCGGACTGCAGTACGCCGTGGTGGACGTATCCGCCATCCGGCAGCCCGCCGGGCCGGTTGACGGCCTGAACATCCCGCAGGATTCCGGCAGCGCCACTCTGGTGGCGACGCAGAATAACTACACGGGTTTCGGCAACGCCTCCGGCACGGGCACGGCGGGGTCGAACGGCTCGGAGCTAGACGCTCTGTTTATGCGAAGCACTGCCACGGGGCTGCACATCGGCATCACTGGGAATCTGGAGGCGAATGGCAACTATATCCTGCTGTTCCTCGACACTTCCGATGGCGGAGTCGGGCCTGCCGGGCTGAACGTCCCGGAGGGTGTGGGCCCGCAGTCTCAGGTGCTCCAGCGGATGAACGGCACCATCTTCGATGAGGGGTTCAGCCCGACGCACGCGGTGATGGTGGACGCCAACTCGGCTGAAACCTTCCCCGGCTCCGGAGAGTATCGCCAGTACGCCTACCTGCACATCGTTGACCTGAGAACCAACACTTCCCGCTATATCGGCCGGGTGGAGGTAGGCGCAGGATCACCGGTCCTGGAGCAGGGTGACAACCCGAACGGCATCCTGATGGGGCTGGACAACAGCAATCAGGACGGGGTGACCGCGGACAACAACCGGACGCCGGAGCAGAACCGGACGGATGCCGCCACGGCCACCACGGGGCTAGAGCTGAGCATCCCTTATACCGACATCGGACTGGGAAGGCCGGTCATCCGCTACCTGGCAGTTCTGACGGGTAACAGCGGGTATTTCTCCAACCAGTTCCTGCCGGGGCTGGGCGGAGGCTTCCTGAACTTCGGGGATCCGCCGCTGAATATGAACACCATCCCCCGCGCGCAGTTCGGGGAGTTCGCTGTGACAGGCATCGTGTACCCGCCGGTGGCGTCGGTTGCGGAATGGAAAGCGCTGCCCGACGGGACGCCGGGCGAGCTGATGTCCACCGTCTCCGCGGTCTTCGCTGAGCGTGACGAGTTCTATGTGCAGGACTCCTGGCCGAAAAACATCAGCGGGGTGCGTGTGCTGGCTCCGGCGTTCGGGCTGGAGATCGGAGACACGGTGCGGGTGAAGGGGTTGATGACCCGCTCGGGCGGAGAACGCTCTGTAGCTGCTTCGGAGGTGGTGAAGACCGGGACCGCCCAGCTGCCTTCGCCTCTGTTCGCCGCTCAGCGGGCTCTGGGCGGAGGCCCGTCCGGCTACACCCCTGGTGTCTCCGGAGGCGCCGGAGCCAACAACACCGGCCTCCTCATGCGCAGCGCCGGGCGCGTCACCCGTTTCGGACTGGATGAGGATGGAACATTCTTCATCTACCTGGAGGACGGGAGCGGACTGCTCGACGGCAACGAGTGGAGCGCGGCAGGCGTCCGGGTGAATCTGCCGCCGGGAGGTCCGCTGCCGGTGGAGGGGTCAACACTAGACGTGACAGGCGTGTGCGGCATCCTGCAGCGCGACGGCATAAGTCATCCGCTGTTGAAGTCACGGCGGGCCGCGGACGTGATACAGGTGGACTGAAGCGGCACCTGAAAGATACTCCTGCACAAGAGGCGGGGAGGAAAGCACAAGAGGCTTCCCTCCCTGCTTTGTGTCGCGTCGCTACGGCCGGCAATGGAAATCGCAGGATGGCCGGATAACTTGATTGAAATCCGGCGTAAATGGTATACTCCTGTATCCGGCAGGCGTTGGATGGAATCCGCTGGATGAGGAGCCCGCAGTGCGGTGCGACGGCGATCCCTCTGGTTGCAATCATTCTGTTTCATTCTGCTTATCAAGACGGGGGCCGTTGCATCCGCAAGCGGGGGCAAGAACATATGACTACGACAGCAGAGCGCCTTGAACAGGCGATCAGTCTCAAGGTGGAGGGCAGCTACGATGAAGCTGTCGAGATTCTGACGGCTCTGCTCCAGGAGGATTCCGGCAACGCAGAAGTACACCATCAGCTGGGGCTGATCTACGGGTTCCAGGGATTGTTCGACGAATCCCTGCAGGAGCTGGAAACGGCCAGCGGCCTGCAGCCTGAGCGCGTGGAGATCCTCATTGACCTCGCTATGACATACGCCATGCTGGGAATGTACGACGAGGCCAAACAGGGGTTTGAGCGCGTGCTTGAGCTTGATCCGGAGAACCGCAAAGCCCGGGAGCAGATGGTCTACTTCGAGGATATGGCGGCTGCGGGATAGCGGCAGGCCCCTGAAATTCCAGCTTTTGGCCCCGTAGAGGGGAGGAGAAACCGGCTGGAAGGGGTAATCTGTTTGCGGCGCGGCCGCCGGGAGCGGTGCGCTCCGAGATATTCCGGACGGCAAGAAAACCGAACAACCTGGAAGAGGAAGACAAGATGGCCGATCTGAACGCTTTGGCGGAGGCGATCATCAAAGGCAAGGCGCCTGTCGCCCGGCAGTTGACGGAGGAAGCGCTGGCGGAGGGAGTGGCTCCCCAGACGGTGTTGAACGAAGGTCTCATCGCGGGAATGAACGTGGTGGGGCAGAAGTTCAAAGCGAACGAATACTACGTTCCCGAAGTTCTCATTGCGGCGCGCGCCATGCAGCAGTCCATGCAGGTGCTCAAGCCGAAGCTCGCGGAGACCGGCGCAGAACCCATCGGGAAGGTGGTTATCGGCACGGTGCAGGGAGACCTCCACGACATCGGGAAGAACCTGGTTGCCATGATGCTGGAGGGCGCGGGCTTCGAGATCATTGATCTCGGAGTGGACGTGAAGCCGGAGGACTTCGTCAAGGCGGCGCTCGACGCGGGCGCGCAGATCGTGGGAATGTCGGCGCTGCTGACCACCACCATGCCCGCAATGGAGACCACCATCAACCAGTTCAAGGAGCAGGGCGTTCGCGATAAGGTGAAGATCATGATAGGCGGAGCGCCGGTGACCCAGGAGTTCGCCAACCGCATCGGAGCGGACGGCTATTCTCCAGACGCCGCAAGCGCGGTGGATCTGGCAAAGGCGCTGATCGCCGCCTGAGCGGACCGGAAGCCGAACCGAAACCTTTTCACCCGCCGGGCGTCTGTGGCGCCCGGCGGTCTTGCTTTCGCGTAAAGTGCTTCAGGCCGGAGCAGACAGAGAGGTGAAGCTGTGAAGCGCGTTGTGATCACCGTGGGTGAGGCGCGGCTGGAAGGAGTCCTGAACGACTCCCGCACTGCACAGGAGATCGCATCCCGGTTGCCGGTCTCCGGGACGGGCTCCCGATGG
>CALCJH010000211.1 GCA_937967775.1 uncultured bacterium
TGCGCACAGAGCGTCGGTATGTAGATCCCCGCCGCAGTGGCGGCCTGGAGAACGGTCTGGCCCTCCTCCGCCTCCACCGGGCGGCCGTTGATGGTCAGTGTTACCTTTGCCAACTCAGTTGCTCCTCTTTCACGGAAACTACGCTGTCCATCGGGCAGACCCCCGCGGGACATCTCTTTTCCACTACGTGCGCTCTGAACTCCTCGGGGAACAGCTCCATCGCGGAGAGCAGCGCCACCGGTGCGAACTGTCCCAGACCGCACCGCGACGCCAGGCGCATGTTGATTCCCACCCGGCGGACCATGTCCAGCTCCAGTTCGTCACCCTCACCGCGCGTCCAGTCGTAGACGATATCCCGGACGCGCTTGCATCCTTCGCGGCAGGGCACGCACTGGCCGCAGGACTCGTGGGCGAAGAATTTCAGGCAGTTCGCCACCACGTCCACCACGCACCGGGTCTCGTCCATCACGATCAGCGCGCCAGCACCCGGTGAGAGATCCTCGAAGGCGAACTTCCTGTCGAAGCTTTCTGGCCCGATCATCACGCCGCTGGGGCCGCCCACAAGCACCGCTTTGATGTCCGCCCCGGAGCGGGATCCACCGGCGATATCGAAGAGCACCTCCCGCACCGTGATGCCGAATGGCGCCTCGATGACGCCCGGAAGCAGGATGTCCCCGCAGGGCGAGAAGATCTTTGTCCCCTTGCTGAACTCGGTTCCGATGCCCGAGAACCAGTAGGCGCCGTTGGAGATGATGGGCGGCACGCAGGCCAGGGTCTCGACGTTGTTCACCAGCGTCGGCATCCCCCACAGGCCGTGCGTCACGGGGAACGGAGGCTTCAGGCGCGGCTCACCGCGGTGCCCCTCCAGCGACTCGATCAGCGCCGTCTCCTCGCCGCAGACGTACGCCCCGGCACCCTTATAGACCGTGATGTCGAAATCGAAGCCGGAGTCGAAGATGTTGGACCCCAACAGTCCCATCTCCCGGGCCACTGCGATGGCGCGCTCGAAGTTCTCGACCGACTGCCGGTATTCTCCGCGAATGTAGACGTAGCCGTGGCTGGCGCCCACTGCATAGCCGGCGATGGCCATGGCCTCGATCACCGAGTGCGGGTCGCCCTCCATGATCAGGCGGTCCTTGAAGTTTCCGGGCTCGCCTTCGTCCGCATTGCAGACGACCACTTTCTCCCGCCCAGGAGCATCAGCCACCGCCTCCCACTTGAGAGCGGCAGGGAAGGCGGCTCCTCCGCGCCCGCGCAGCCCGGACTTCTTGACCTCCTCCACCACCTGCATCGGGGTCATTTCGGTCAGCGCCTTGCCCAGCGCCTGGTATCCCCCAACGGCGATGTACTCCTCGATGGAGCGCGGGTCGATGATGCCGCAGTTGCGCAGCACGATCTTCTGCTGCTTGCCGAAGTAGGTGACCTTCGTCTCCGGCTCCATCTTCGGCGCCTGCGGCCCCTTGTAGAGCAACCGCTGGACCGGCCGGCCTTTCAGCAGATGCTCCTCCACGATCTCGGGCAGGTCCGCGGTTTTCACCCGCGCATAGATGATGCCTTCGGGATAGACCACCATCGCGGGACCGTGCTCGGAGATTCCCAGACAACCGGTCTCCACCACCCGGACCTCGTCCTTCAGACCCTTCTCCTCCACCAGCCGGGCAAGCTGCTGAAGCAGGGCGGGACCTCCCCGCATAGAGCAGGTATTTCCACAGCAGACCAGGACGTGCGCTCGGTAGAATGCCATCTCCTCAGCCCTCCTCCCGGAACTTAGCGATTATGCCGGGCACCATCTCGGGCGTCAGATTGCCGAAGACCTCCCGGTCAATGAGCATCACGGGCGCCACACCGCACAGTCCCAGACAGGCCACCTCCTCCAGCCCGAACATCCCATCCTGCGTCACCTCTCCGGGCTTTATGCCCAGCTCCTCCTCCACGGCCTTCAGGACCGCAGCGGACCCGGTGATATGGCAGGGCGGACTGTCGCAGACACGGACGATGTGCTTCGCCGCGCCTTCGATGTCGAACATCGTGTAGAACGTTGCCGTGCCCCACACCTCGGCAAGCGGCATCTTCAGAGCGTCGGCCACCTGCTCCATGGCCCATCCGGTGATCCGTCCCGTCCTGTCCTGAATCTCGTGCAGGATGGGGATCAGATTCGTCCGGGTGTGCTCGAAGCTTTCGAGCGCGGCCCTGACGGCGGCCTCGTCCTGCGCCGAACACGCGCAGGTGTCATTGATCGCCATACCGGTCTTCTCCCTCCATCGTCATGGCGTGGTGGGCATCACCCACGGATTCATCCGCGCCGGAATTTACCGGCGCAGCTCGACCAATCGCGCCAACAGGCGCCGTGCCTCCGCCCGCGGAGACGCTTGCGTCCGCAGCGCGGACCAGACCGGAGGAAGCCACCGGCCGCCTCCGGCCTAAACCTTGACTACCGCTCCCACGTTGCAGCGCGCCAGACACTCGCCGCACTTGATGCACAGCTCCGGATCAATGGTGTGCACCTCGCGCCGCTCTCCGCGGATGGCGTGGGTGGGGCAGAATTTCGCGCACAGCGTGCAGCCTTTGCAGTGCTCTGGGATGATCTCGTAGCGGATCAGCGCCCGGCAGACCTTCGCGGGACACCGC
>CALCJH010000212.1 GCA_937967775.1 uncultured bacterium
AACTGGCAGGACAAGATGGCCGTCGAGCCCCGCCAGGAGCCGAACACCAGCCGTGTGGTCAGCGTGCCGCGCCCCGGTCATGCCGACCTGGTGGGCCACATCAAATACGGGTTCGATGATATGCGCGACGCACTGGAGCGCTCCAGCGCTCGCGAGACCACCATGCGCGTCGCGGCGGGTTCGGTTGCGCGCCGCCTCTTGGAAGAGGCAGGTGTCACCATCTTCAGCCACGTAGTGGGTATCGGTCCGGTGCAGGCCACGGACATTCCTAAGGACTATGCGGAAGTGGCGCAGCGGGCAGAGGAGAGTCCGGTGCGGTGCGCCGACCCTCAGGCCGCGGAGCGGATGGTCGAGCTCATAGACCGGGTCCGCCAGGACCGGGACACGGTGGGAGGGGTGTTTGAAGTTGTCGCCCTGGGTGTGCCCGTCGGACTCGGCTCTTATGTCCAATGGGACCGTAAGCTGGATGGCCGGATCGCTATGGCGATGATGAGCATCCAGGCAATCAAGGGGGTGGAGATCGGCGACGGGTTCCAAGCGGGGCGGTCGTTCGGGTCGCAGGTGATGGACTCCATCGGCTGGGACGGAAGCGGCTACACCCGCTCATCGAATCACATGGGTGGCCTGGAGGGAGGGGTCACCAACGGCGAGCCGCTGGTCGTGCGAGTGGCCAAGAAACCCATCTCCACTCTGATGCGTCCCCTGCCGAGTGTCAACATCCACACCAAGGAACCTTCCCCGGCGCACGTGGAGCGCTCAGACGTGTGTGCGGTTCCGGCGGCGGCGGTCATAGCGGAGGCGATGCTGGCCATGGTGCTGGCGGATGCGCTGCTGGAGCGCTTCGGAGGAGACAGCGTGACGGACCTTCTCGCCAACATGGAGGCCGTTCACGCCCGCCACCGTGAGACAGGCCGCAGTGTGTCCCCCGGAGGTCCGGCGCAGGATGCCAGTGAATACTGACGACGGGCGTGGCGGCGGGATGCGCCCCCATGCCCCACTGCGTCCGTCGCTTGCTACCTTGCCGGTCACCGGTGTGGAACCTCCGCTCGCGCGGAGGCCTATTGTTCTGATCGGCTTCATGGGCGTGGGGAAAAGCGCGGTGGGCAAGCGTCTTGCGCGGCTGCTGGGATACGAGTTCGTGGACACGGATCTGATGGTGGAGCAGGTTGAAGGCAAGACGATCGCCGCCATCTTTGCCGACGAGGGCGAAGAGCGATTCCGCGAGATGGAGACTGCCGCTCTCCGGGAGGCGCTTCAACAACCTGCCCGCGTAGTTTCCGCCGGGGGAGGCATCACCACACGGGAGGAGAACCGCCGTATTCTCGCAGGGTCGGCAGCGGTGGTGCTGCTGACAGCTCGCCCTGAGGTGGTGCTGATGCGTGTCAGGCCCATCGAGAAGCGTCCGATGCTGGCGGGCTGGCCGGACCCTCTGGAGCGCATCCGCAGCCTCATGCAGGAGAGAGCCCCCATCTATTCCGAATACCATTGCCGGTTTGATACGTCGCACTGCCCGCCCCGGGTGACTGCAGAGAAGATCGCCCGGTGGTACGCTTCACTGCACACGGAAGAGAGCGATGCCCGCCGTTGATGTCGCGCTCGGGGAGCGCAGCTATACCATCCAGATACAGCCGGGTCTCTTGGATCGCTCGGGAGACACGCTTGCGGCGCTATGCCGGTCGCCCCGCGTGGCGGTGGTGGCGCAGAGACGTGTCTGGGATCGCTGGGGCGCGCCGCTGGAAGTCTCCCTCAAACAAGCAGGGCTTGCGCACTCGGTGCATCTGGTGCCAAACGGCGAGGGGGCCAAGCGGATCGCCTGGCTCCAGCGTCTGTACGCCGCCTTCGCCGCCGCGGGAGTGGACCGGCAGAGCACTGTGGCCGCATTCGGGGGTGGCGCTGTGGGCGATCTGGCGGGGTTCGCCGCGGCCACCTGGCTCAGGGGGGTGGACTTCGTCCAGATCCCGACGACGCTGCTCGCCCAGGTGGATGCCAGCGTCGGCGGGAAGGTGGGGGTAAATCTGCCATCCGGAAAGAACCTGGCGGGGGCGTTCTGGCAGCCCCGGGCAGTGCTCATAGATCCGCAGACGCTTCGCACGCTACCCCGGCGCGAGCTGCTGAGCGGTCTGGCGGAGGTGATAAAATACGGCATCATCCTGGACGCGGACTTTTTCGAGTGGGTCCGTGAAAACCGGACTGCGCTCGTGTCGCTAGAGTCTGAAGCGCTGACTCACGCAATCCGGCGCTCCTGCGAGCTGAAGGCGTTCGTCGTCCAGTCCGATGAGAGGGAATCCGGGCTGAGGGCCATCCTGAATTACGGTCATACAATCGGTCACCTCATTGAGCGCGAGGCTGGATATGCGGGCATCCGTCACGGAGAGGCGGTGGCCATCGGGATGGTGCTGGCTGCCAGGCTTGCCGTTCGGCTGGGGATGCTGGAGAGCGCGGCGGCGGAGCGCATCCGGCAGACCATCCACTCCTTCGGCCTGCCGGTATCCGTACCGCAGAGCATGACCGTGGACAGAATGGTGTCCGGGCTCTCCCTCGATAAGAAGGCGCGGGGAGGGCGGGCGCGTTTTGTTCTCCCCGAACGCATCGGGCGCGTTGTGGTGACCGATGCGGTCACGCCGGAGATGGTGCGGGAGGTCATCGTTGAAAGTCAGAAAGAGTCGGCAGGCCGTAGCTGAGACTCTTGCGGACACACTGGCCGGGCTCTGGATGGCCGTCGCTCTCCTCGCGTGGGCGGGAGTGGTGGCGGGTGAGGATCTGCCCGGAGCGTTGGAGCCGGCCGCAAGAGTGTGTCTCGCATACGGATGGCTGCTCTGGCTGGGCATGGTGGCCGCCGGCACCATCTTCGGAGCCGTCCGCCTGCTGAACCGGGAGAGGAGCCGCTGATGCAGTCGTTGGTGGGTCAGGTCATCAACTTCCGGTATGAAGTGCTGGAGAAGACGGGTGAAGGGGGGCTCTTCACCGTCTATCGCACGCGCGACAGGGTGATGAACCGGCTGGCAGCCGTCAAGGTCCTCCGGCCGGATTATGCATCGGACCTGGAGATCTCCCGGCGCATCCTGGAGCGGGCGAAGGCGCTCGTGCCGCTCAGCCATCCAAATATCACCCGGGTCTACGAAGCCGCCCGGACGGAGGACTGCGCCTATGTTTGCGAGGAGCACGTCCGCGGCATTGACCTGAAAGAGCGCATCCGCCGGATCGCGCCCTTCACAGCGGCGGCTGCGGTGGATGTGGCCATCGCTGTGGCACAGGCCCTGGACCATCTGCACCGCAACGGGATCATCCACGGGGATCTCCGTCCGCACAAGGTGCTCATCGGCCCGGAGGGAGAGATCAAGGTGACGGGCGCCGGTCTGGCGTTCGCGTTTGCGGATCAGGAAGAGAAGCGCACCCTTGCGCTGATGCGGGCGGCTCACTATGCTGCGCCGGAGACGTTCGAAGGCCGTGTGCCCGACGAGCGCTCCGACATCTATTCGCTCGGGATTATCCTGTTCGAGATGCTCGCGGGGACGGTGCCGTTCACCGGAGAGACTCCCATCGCCGTGGCTACCCGCCACGCGCGGGATCCGGTTCCTTCGGTGCGGGATCAGAATGCGGCAGTCCCCAGGGCCCTGGAAGGCATCATCCGCAAGGCCCTGGCGAAGGATCCGGATGAGCGGTATCAGACGGCGCGGGAGATCCTGGCCGACCTGCGCAGTGTGCAGGATGCCCTGCGCGTGGGAAAGCCGCTGAACTGGTCCCCGCTGGATCCCTCGCGGGCGGCCTCAGTTGCAGATGAGCCTGCGCCTCGCGAGGAGAGCCTCTGGAAGAGCTTTGCGAAAGCCGCCCTGCTGGTGGTTCTCGTGGCTGCGGTCGTGTTCGGCGGATTCATGCTGCTGGTGAAATCCTCTCCACCCGATGTCGCTGTGCCGGACGTCGTCGGCAAAGACCTGGAGGAGGCGCGCCGGATCCTGTCCGAGGCGGGGTTGACTCTCACGATCGCCCGGGAAGATTTCAACGACCGCTACCCCGCGGGAGCCATTTACTTCCAGGAGCCGCAGGCCGGTCAGCCGGTCAAGAAGAACGCGGTTGTGGAGGTCTACGTCAGCAAGGGGAGCAGGAACGTCCGGGTACCATCCGTGGTTGGAATGAGCGAGGAGAAGGCCCGGGAGGTACTGAACGAAGAAGGACTCGTGGTGGGGGAGGTCAAGTATGATTATTCCTCGTCCATCGCGGCGGGAGATGTGATGCGGCAGGACCCCAGGGCAGGACTGAGCGTCGCGCGGGAGGCGGCAAAAGTGGATCTCACCGTAAGCCTGGGCCCGCCGCCGGGCCGCCCGGCAGTACCCCCTCCGCCGGATGAGGAGACGGTCCCGGAGGCGCCTTCCATCACACCGGGCGAGGCTCCTGCAACTCCTCCTGCGGCGGAGAAGCCTGCGGTGACCCGGCAACTCAGGATCCGTTTCTCCGTGCCGGAAGGTCCATCCGTCCGTGTGCAGATCGTCGTCAAGGACGATACAGGGGAGTGGGTGGCGCTGGACGACGTCTACCGGGGCGGGTCGCCGGTTTCCGCGACGTTCTCCGTGACCGGCAAGACTGCGGAGATCCGCACACTGATAAACGGCAAAGAGGTGGACAGGCAGGTGCGATGAACGTAAGGATTGCTCCGTCACTGCTTTCTGCGGACTTCTCACGGCTGGGAGAGCACGCGCTGGAGGCGGTCCGGGCGGGTGCGCAGTGGTTGCACTTCGACATCATGGACGGCCGCTTCGTCCCCAACATCACTTTCGGGCCGATGGTGGTGGCCGCTCTTCGCCCCTTGACGGACGTCGGTTTCGACACCCATCTGATGATCGTGGAGCCGGAGAAGTATGTCCGGCAGTTCGCCGAGGCGGGTTCCGATCGTATCCTGGTCCAT
>CALCJH010000213.1 GCA_937967775.1 uncultured bacterium
TGCGCGACGCCGGAATCAACGTCCCGCTGCTGGTGGGCGGAGCGGCTCTGACGAAGAACTTCACCCTGACGAAAATCGCCCCGAACTACGACGGCCCCGTATTCTACGCCGGGGAGGCGATGCACGGCCTGCAGATCGCCAACCGGCTGATGGATGATGCGGAGCGGCCTGCGCTCCTGGCTGAGCTCGAGCGCGACCTTCAGCAGGCTCGCGCCAGAGCGGAGGGCGTCGCCGACTCTGAAGAGGCCGCTACCCCGTCCGGTGGCGGCTGGCGGGAGGTGGACGTGCCCGCTCCGCCGGATCTGGACGAGCATCTGCAGCACGGCATCCCGCTGGACGAAGTGCTTCCTCTGCTGAACAGGATTATGCTCTTCGGCAAGTACCTTGGTCTGAAAAACACGGCGCGCGCGCTGGAGGACCCGGAGAATAGCCGGGCGCAGGAGCTGAAGGCGCAGGTGGAGGCGGTCATCCAGGAAGCGGCCCGGATGGGGATTCTGCGCCCGCGGGCACTCTGGCGCTGGCTGCCGGCATATGGCGAGGGAGATTTTATTATCATACTGGCCCCCCGGACAGGGGAAGAGTTGGTCCGCTGGCAGTTTCCGCGCCAGAAGAAGGAGCCGTTCGCCTGCGCGGCGGACTGGCTGCGGCCTAGAGATCGGGGGGGAGACCACCTGGGACTGTTCGTGACCACCGCCGGACCGGACCCGGCGCCGGTGGCGGCGCGCTGGAAGGAGGAGGGACGGCTGCTGGACTCGCACATCCTCTCTTCCGTAGCCATCGAGCTGGCGGAGGCCACGGCGGAGTGGGTGCATCGGCGGATGAGAGCGGACTGGGGCTTCCCGGACCCGCCCGGGTTCACTCAGGCGGACCTGTTCAAGACGCGCTACAGGGGCATCCGCTTGAGCTTCGGCTATCCGGCGTGCCCGCAGATCGAGCACCAGACAGATCTCTTCCGCATCCTGAGGCCTGAAGGGAAGATCGGGGTGGTTCTGACGGAAGGATGCATGATGCAGCCCGAGTCCTCCGTCTCCGCACTGGTCTTCCACCACCCGGACGGCCATTATTTCTCTCCCTGACCACGGCGGGGAGTAGCGCATATCTGACTATTTCGCTATAATAAGTCTACATTCCGCTCTGCCAACCGCACCGGAGTGCACAGTCCAAAGGGAGACCGTTCCGAACTGGCGATGCCTCAGTCGTTCGACGTGACCATACAGCAGATCATCCGCGAGACCCCGGAAGTAAAAACCTTCCGGCTGGGACCGGTGCCGGAGTCCTTCGATTTCGATCCCGGGCAGTTCGTGACCATCGCCTGCGACATCCCCGGAGACCGCCGCATCCGCCGCGCCTACTCCATTGCCAATCCGCCGACCCGCAAAGGCCATGTGGACGTTACCATCCGCAAGATGGACGAGGGACGTCTGTCACGATATCTCTGCGACCACGCGTGGGAAGGGATGCCCCTGCAAATGATGGGGCCGTACGGGAAGTTTATCTTTAAGCAAGGAATGGGCAACCGCCTGGTGCTGGTGGGCGCGGGGAGCGGGGTGGTGCCGCTGATGTGCATGGTGCGCTATGCGCGCGACCTTAACCTGGACATCGAGCTGACCCTGCTTTACAGCTCCAAGACTTGGGATCACGTGATCTACCGCGATGAACTGGAAGGGCTGCACGAGGAGCTGAAGACGCTGCGGGTGATGCATACGCTGACGCGCGTCAACGGCCACGAGTGGCACGGCTTTCGGGGCCGCATCAGCAAGCAGATGCTGCAGGAGTGCATACCCACAGAGGCGGTCGCGGATGCACTTTACTATGTGTGCGGCCCGCCCCAGATGGTGGACTCGACGGTGGCATATCTAAAAGAGATCGGCGCGCCAGCAGAGCGGATACACGTGGAGAAATACGATTGACAGGTTATTTCCCGCCGTGGGCACCTGGCCTGTGTGACCGGGTTCGGTAATAATACCTGATTTCTCGAAAATGAGTTGCAAAAAGACCTCGCCACTGGTAGACTAAGTGACGGGTAGCCTGTGAATGGAAGAGTGGGGAGCGCTTTCGGCCTCCCAAAGCCAGGTGTCCGGCGCACAGGGGCGCCGGAGCGGGCATCTCCGGTCAAAGGTTCCCTTGACCAGACTGACGGGCGCGCGGGGTTCCGTTTAAGGAACAGAGTGCGCTTGCGGCGTAATATCTGACGACGGACTGATAGGCTAAGGAGAGGTATCCGCATGAGTTTACGAACAGTCGGAAAGTTTCTGGCCATCCTGGCAGCGGTCGCAGTGGCCGCTCCGGCAGGAGCGCAGATCCTGACCAACTCTCTGCCCTCCGGGATGACCCCGGCGGAGTTTGCAGGGTTGGTCTGGAGTCCAAGCCAGACGGTTCTGGGTCTGGACAACTTCAACAACACTAAGTTCACCGCAAGTGTGAGCTATGCGATCGGTTCGATCGCCGCGAACCCGGGCGACTATGCCTACTTCTACAAAGTTCAGGCTCTGACGTTCGCGCTGCCCGGCGACAGCATCGGCCGCGTTACGGTGAACTTCGATACATCGCTGGTCAAGTCGGTGGGACCTGTGCTGCAGTTCGGTCAGTATGAGAACGGCGGCGTGGGGACCAATAGCCTGGTGGCAGGTCCGATTACACCGGTCAAGCTTTCGTGGGACGCTACGCCGAACGGCGACGGGCTGTTCCCCGGCGAAACCACTTACCTGTGGCTGGTCAGCACTTATCCGGGCGGTATTCCCGTCTCGATGCAGCTGATTGACGGCGGCGTGGGCACGGCGCGCGTGGTGGCCCCGGCCCCCGAGCCTGTCTCGATGGTTCTGGCGGGTCTCGGACTGACAGCGGTGGCAGGTTTGCGCCGCAGGAAGTAACTCCTGACCGGTCGCCGAGTGCTTCCAATCAGGAGCAATCCACGAACAGTCTAGATTCTGATCGCCCCTGGCCAGATGGCCGGGGGCTTTTTCTCAACTCTGCGCCGCAGGTATTTATACCTGATTTCCAGCCTCACCCCTTGAAATTCGCTGCGGGAAGAGATACAGTCGCCGTACACAAGACGTCCGCTGCGAAGAGGGTCTTTGCAAGCGCGAAAGATCCTGTGCGACTGATCCACTCGGCGCTGCTGCCGCTCCGGCGGAAAGACGGCGTCGGTTCAAGATCTGTAAGGGATGGAGGGAACGCCTATGAAGAGCGGGTACAGAATCGCTGCGCTGACGGCGGTAGTTGTGGCGCTGATGTCCGCTTCCGCGATCGGTCAGGTGACGACAAACTCGCTTCCGACCGGGTTTACGGCAGCCGACTTTGCCGCCCTGACGTTCAGTCCAGAGCAGGTGGTGCTGGGTCTGGACAACTTCAACAACACCATCTTCACTGCCGGCGTCAGCTATGCCGTGGCAACAGCGGCCGGGGCGCCGGGCGACTACTTCTACTGGTATCGGGTCAACGCCAAGAACTTTGTGCTCCCCGCGGACAGCATCGGGAGAATCACCGTCAACCTGAACACCGCGCTCGTCAAGACAGTGGGACCGGTGCTACAGTTCGGGCAGTATGAGAACAACGGCGTCGGGCCTCTGAGCCTGGTGGCTCAGGGGGTCACCCCGCTCAAGATCAGCTGGGACGCAACCCCGAACGGCGACGGCCTGTTCGCCGGAGAGACATCCTATTTGTGGGTGGTCTCCACATGGCCGCCTGCGGCTCGGGTGTCCATGCAGATCATTGACGGCGGAGTGGCCACGGCGCACGTTCCGGCGCCCATCCCGGAACCGCTTTCGATGACCATGGCGGGGCTGGGGCTTACGGCGATCGCCGCACTCCGGCGCAAGGCCTGACACCCTTCCGAAAAGGAGAACGATGAATAAAGCGGCCCGGACCTGCTGGAGGTCCGGGCCGCAGCCTTCAAGCAACACACCGTAAAGAAGCCGGAAGGCTCCCTCACACAAAAGAGATATCCGGCACGGCCGGAATGAGTCCCTTCGCGGCAGCGCGAGTCAAAAGCTCGACCACCGCCTTCCTGCCTCGCTCACCGTAGTCCAGGGTCAGTTCGTTGACATACATGCCGACAAACCGGTCTGTCCGCTCCACGCCCATACCTCTGCCGAACTGCTCGGCATACCGCATCGCGACCTCTCGATGGGTCAGCGCAAACTGGATGGACTGCCGCAGAAGCTCGGTCAGCCGCCGCTGCTCCTCCGGAGGGATATCCCTCCGCACGCCGTTGCCCCCCAGAGGAAGAGGCAGCCCTGTCTCCTCCAACCACTCCTCGCCCAGATCCACGATTTTGACGAGGCCCTCATCCTCATACGTTAGCTGTCCCTCGTGGATGATCAGCCCTGCGTCGGCTTCACCGGCTTTGATGCGATCAATGATCTCATCAAAGGGACACACAAAGTGACGGAACTCGGGGTGAAAGAGTCTCAGCGCCAGGAACGCCGTGGTCCGTTCGCCCGGGACGGCAATGGTCATCTCCTCCAGGGGCAGATCCGCCTTTTCCGGCGGCGCCACCAGCGTGGGGCCATAACCGTCGCCCATACTGGCTCCGCAGGACATCAGGGCGTAACGGTCCGCCAGATAGGCATAGGCGTGGATGGAGAAGGCTGTAACCTCGTAGGTTCCCTCCTCCGCCCTCCGGTTGAGGGTCTCGATATCCGCGAGAACGAAACGCAGGTCGAAGCCGGGCGTCGGGATCTTTCCGTGCGTCAGCGCCCAGAACATGAAGGCGTCGTCGGAATCCGGACTGTGGGCGATGGTGATGACTCTATCTGGCATTGTTTCGCGCGATGGTCTCCCGCGGAATGGCGGCTTGCGGAAGAGCTTCCCCGGGGTATGTTGACCGAATTCGGCGTCTTCGCCAAGGGCACAGCCAGGAAAGGCGGCAGAAATCTACTCCACCGGGCTATATGGGAGAGGCTCCGCATTGACCGCGGTTGTTCCGCCCTCCCAGACCACCTCCAGAGGATCCTTCTGCAAAAGCGTCTGCCGGCGGACGTATCCCAGAGCGTACGCTTCTCCCGTCCAGGCATTCCGGCCGGATGATGTGACAGCGCCCACCTCCCGGCCTCCGGAAAGGATCCGCGCGCCCGGCGGCGGGATCTCTCCCGACGGGACCCGCAGGATCTGCAGATAACGGTTCACGTGCCCCCGGAAATGGATACGCGAGACCACCTCCTGTCCGGGATAGCACTTACTGAAGCATAGCGCTCTCTTCTGCCCAGCCTCGATGGGGATGACCGCCGGGTCTATATCTACCCCCCACGCCGGGACACCCGCTTCGATCCGCAGCACCCGAAGCGTCTCCAGACCACACGGCGCCGCCCCAGCCGCGACCAGGGCGTCCCATAAAGCAACGGCACGGGTGGCAGGAAGGTGCACCCACAGGCCGCCAGCCGGCGTCTCACTGTATCCGGCGACGGCCACAGGCGGATCCGGCAACTCCAGAACGCCCCCCTCCCCTGGCGCGTCTCCCAGCCCCGCATTGCGCCAGACAACTCTTGCCCGGGGCCCCTGGAGACTGAGCAGCGCAAGCTCATCGGTCAGATCCCGTATC
Source organism: uncultured bacterium (assembly GCA_937967775.1). GTDB lineage: Bacteria > Armatimonadota > UBA5829 > DSUL01 > DSUL01 > CALCJH01. Next base: position 5,540 of record CALCJH010000213.1, read on the forward strand.
TGGGCGCGCGAGCGAAGGCGCATCTCCAGCAGCATCTGGAGGACATCCTGCTTGGCAAACGGCGGAGTGTCCAGCAGGATTCTGTCCTTCAGGCGGAAGATGCGGAGGTCGGCCCGGTAGCGCCCGCGGGTGTCCAGAATCGCTGCGAAACACCAGCAGCCGGCTTCCAGTCCTTCGACATCCGCCGAGACAATGCCGTTCAAGAACGGCACGGCATCCGGCCCCGTCACTTCCACTTTGCCGCGCAGCGAAAGATCGAAGAGCGCCACGCCTTCACCCGCCGCGCGGAACTCCGCAACAGGCTCCCCGTAGACCTTAGGGAACTCCTTGCCTCCGGCTTCCCCCATGACGGCGCCGGCGCTGCGGTGCTTTTCGGCCAGATTTGACACAGTTGTGTTCCTGCCGTAGCAGATGCTCTATTCTATCCCCTGCGCCGCAAGCCAGCGCTCGGCTTCTATCGCCGCCTGACACCCTGTGCCGGCTGCGGTCACCGCCTGCCGGTAGACGTGATCCGCCACGTCTCCGGCAGCGTAGACACCCTCGATGGCGGTGCGGACCCCATCCACCTTGAGATAGCCCGCCTCGTCGGTCTCAAGTTGCCCCGCGAAAAGTGACGTGTTCGGTGTATGTCCGATGGCGATGAACACCCCGCCACAAGCCAGATGACTTTTCTCGCCGGTCTTGACATTGCGGAGCGTCACGCCGGTAACCCGTCCGGCGTCCACGTCGTGGATCTCGTCCACAACGGAATCCCAGACGAACTCGATCTTCGGGTTGTCGAAAGCCCGTTGCTGCATAATGCGGGAGGCGCGGAGCTGATCCCGCCGGTGCACCACGGTGACCTTGCTGGCGAATTTTGTCAGGAACAGGGCCTCTTCCATGGCCGTGTCCCCGCCCCCGACGACCACCACCTCCTGATCGCGGAAGAAGAAGCCGTCGCAGGTGGCGCACGCCGAGACGCCGCGGCCCATCAGACGGGATTCGGATTCCAGGCCCAGCCAGCGCGCCGAAGCGCCGGTCGCAATGATGAGGGAATGAGTCTGGATGTTTGTGCCGTCCTCCAGCGCGATGCGGAACGGCCGAGCCTGCAGGTCAGTCGAGACAGCATCCCCCGTAACAATCTCTGCCCCGAAACGCTCCGCCTGACGGCGCATGACGTCCATGAGTTCGGGCCCGGTAATGCCGTTTTCGAAACCGGGATAGTTCTCCACCTCGGTGGTAATGGTCAGCTGGCCTCCGGGCGTGTTGCCCGCGACGACCAGCGGCTGGAGGTTTGCGCGTGCGGTATAGATGGCGGCCGTGAGACCGGCCGGGCCCGTACCCAGTATGGTGACCTTGCGAACGCTGTCCTGCATGATATCTCCTTCCCCGTCGAAAGACTTCCACGAAATCAGCAGCCGAAACTGCCCGCCGCATTTTGCCACCACCACCCCTGCCGCGCAAGTTCACAGCATGCACCGCCCGCAATATCCCGCGCAGTTGACAGCCGATGTGAAAGACAACATAATCCCCGCGGCTTCCTGCCGGGCTTGCGGGCGCCGGACGGTCCCCACTGCCGGACGGCTGCATCCCCCGCCGCGGCAAGACCCTGTTTCGATTCATTTCCATCCCTGCGGCGTCGCCACGCGTGCCTGAAGGTGCGCAGAACGCTGCCGGGACCAGGAAGGAGAGGACTGAATCATTGCTTAGACTCTGCAGAACTCTTGGCTCGGTCTTTGCGCTGGGGCTCCTGGCAGCGTTGACAGCCACCCCGGCCCTGGCTGCAGAGGCCATCGAGCTGCCCCCCTTCAGCGAACTGAGCATCGTGATGCCGGTGGTGGTGCTGGTGTTCATCACAGCCATCATCGGGCTGCTGTTTGGTCTGTGGTGGTATTTCTCCATCTCCAAGGAAGACCCGGGCAGCACCGGAATGGTGCAGGTATCGCGAGCGGTCCAGGAAGGGGCGTGGGCCTATCTGAAGAAGCAGATGGCCACGATGATCTGGTTCGTGATCATCATCTTCATCGCCCTGATCATCCTTTACAAGGACAACCCGCTCTACAACGTGGAGGGAGTGGCGATTCCGCTGTATATCGGGGTGGCAATCGCGTTCGTGCTGGGCGTCGCCGCCTCCTACACCGCCGGTCTGGTGGGGATGATGATGGCGGTGAAGGCCAACTGCCGGGTCGCGCACGCGGCGCTGAGCAGCTTCCGCCATGCGCTATATGTGGCGTTCCGCTCCGGATCCGTCTCCGGTATGGCCACTGTGGGCCTCGGCCTGTTGGGAGCCTGTATCATCTTCTTCATCTTCGGCAACCAGTCCATGAAGGTGCTGGTGGGCTTCGGGTTCGGCGGATGTCTGGCGGCCCTGTT
>CALCJH010000214.1 GCA_937967775.1 uncultured bacterium
CGCCGGTCAGTTCACGCGTGCCGAATCAGAACTGAATGCCGCATCAGAACTGATGGATGGTAATGTCATTCGAGTCTCTGGGGGTGATGACCCGGTAGGCTCTTTTTATATCAGAGTTCCAGTGAACTGTACAAACGCCAGTCACGGAGACGAAGCTGCCATCCGACGCCCCGGTCATGCTCGGGAAGTTGATCAGAATCGGGAAGCCCGAGCCATCGTCCACGAACTCAAAGATGCCGGACGTGATGGACCAGCGCAATTTTCCAGTCACCCTGATGAGCAGCCCGGTAGTGTTCAGGCCCCGAGGCTCCTCAGAAACCACCTGCGCCGGATCGAGTCCGTCGTAGGCGAAGGTGTTTCCTCCGTAGACGGGCGGCTGAATGCCCGTCTGGACTCCGCCGGAGTTCCGAACGAGCACGTGCAGCGGCTCGGCGACGTCGGAGGTGCTGCTGAGCGTGACGCTGCTCGCGTAAACCACCGCCTCACCGTTCAGCACATCCGTGAACCCCTTGACCGCCGCGCGCTGCCCGACGGCGCCGAGGGGCGCGCCGCCCTGGGGGATGACGCGGATGCCGCTGGTGCGGTCATCGTCCTGAATGTAGAACGAATCGCCGAGCTGCAGGGTCACCAGCTTCGGACTGTCTGTTTCGAACAGGGTGCCGAGCGGCTTATTCTTGATCCCCGAGACAGACGTGGGACCGGGAGCCGACACGTCCATACTGTAGAGATTGAAAGCACCGGTCAGGGGGCTGCAGGTCAGGGCGTAGACCTTCCCGCCGCTGAACATCAGCGATACGACCTGCGATCCCGGCTCAGGAGCTCCGTGGTCCTCGCGGGGCGGCCTGGTCCCCGTGAAGCTCAACGGAAAGCTGCGAACACGGTCCCAGGGCTCATATTCATAGGTAGCTTCGGCGCCGTAGGCGTGCCAGCAGGTGCCGTCATAAGGATTGACCGCCAGCGTCGTGATCCAGTATGCGCCCTGGTTGCGCTTGCCGGGAACGGCCGAGTTGAGCTCGTCATACCCGTTGACGTGCCACATCTTGTAGCTGTTCTGGGTACCCACCTTGCCATTCGCATCAAACATGGCAGGCAGCGTGGGATTGCCGTCGAACCGCGTCATGATGTTCGACAGAAAGTAGTAGGGATCCCCGGTGGGCAAACGGGACCCGTCCAGATAGACCCAGCGCTTGCTGTAGGCCTCGCCCGGTCCGGCGTCCCCGATGCAATGGGCCACCCAGTCGAAGGTAACCGTCGCGGTCACGCCTCCGGCCGGGCTCGGCTCGTCCACAGCGCTGCCCCACTCGAACCAGGACAGCCAGTTCTTCCCGAGCTGATAGCCTATGGGACCCTGGTAGACCACGGACCCGTTCCAGGTGGCCTTGCAGGTGCGCGCCTCCGCATCAATGTAGACATAGAGCTCGTTCCACTCCCCGGGCACCACCGATCCCAGATCGGCCAGAACCTCGGGTCCGGTGTTGTTGCTGGCGTAGTAAAGGTCAACCAGCTTGAAGCGGCCATCCCGAATCTTCAGGGCCACGGCAAGCCCGTTTCCGGTTGTAGTGCGCCGGGCATTCCCGTAGATCCACATCAGAGTGGCATCCGATCCGAAGCTGTCCACGCGGAAGCGCATCGCTCCCGTCTCCTGGGCGGAAGGGATCCCGGGGTCCGGCCAGTATTTGTTCGGAGGGCCGGCCACCGAGACGAACTGCAGCCCCTTATTGCCGTCACCGAGATCAACTACGGTAGCTCCGGTACCTGTCTTGCGCCACTCCGGATACGGAGACTCGCTCCGGCCGCCCACCCACAACTTCTTGCGGAGCGGATCATAGGCGTTGGCCGTGTTCCACCGGCGCCCCCAGGAAGGGTTGGAAGTGTTGGAGATGCTGAACTGCGCAGGCGTTGACCAGGAGATGGGCGTGCACTGCCACGTGAAGTTGCTGTAGGCTCCCACGATGGCGAACTGGTCGTAGCCTAGGTACTCCAGATCCAGCAGACGGTGCGTTTCGCCAGGACACTCGTCAATGAGGCCGTTGCGGTTCGGAGCCTCTTCGACGCTCTGAGTATAGACGTTGTAGCGCCAGAAGAAATGCTTCCTCCAGTAGCTGTTCAGGCCGTTCTGCGTCCAGTAGATATTCCCGTCGCCTCCAACGGCCATCCCACCGATCTTGTTGACCACCGGACTCAGCCACACATCGGCTCCGTGCGGCCCCGGAGTATAGATTTCTGTGACCTGAACGCTGTTGTCCGGCATCAGCTTCAGCCGGAGGATATAGTCCTGGAACTGGGTGTAAGTGGTCCATTCCAGGTTCGAGTAGTTGAGCAACGCGTAGATCGCGCCATCGCCTCCCTCGACAAGCTTCGTAATGCAGCTGCGGTAACCTAGGGCGTTGATGTCCACGTTGGCCGTTCCACCGCCGGTCTTGAAGACAGTCACGCCGCTGCCGCGGCCGAAGAAGCCGGAGGCCGGCGCATACTCGTCGGCATCGTAGCTGCAGCTGACCCAGATGTTGCCCGCGCTATCCCGCACCATACTGTTCAGGACGGGGCGTTTGCGGTCCTGGATCTGGGACGGATTCTCCACCGTGAACCCGGCGGTCCCGATGTGGGTCCATGTCCCGGCGAAGGAAGCAGCGGATGCCGCCAGCACACAGATCAGCGTAAGCAGCGCTGTTGCGGGTTTCATTTATCCTTTCTCCCCTCGAAGCCAGAGCGGAGCAACCATACACGGTCTTTTCCGCCCGGAAATACAACCGGCAGAAGCCGCCGGGATCGGTTGCGGTCCCCCGCGGTCCTCCGCACCCTCTCTCGAAAGGGAGCATCCGCCGGGCGGCTCTCCGCCGGCGGATGCCCTCAACTACCGATTATCGGCCACAGCGGCCGTCATACTCTTCGCCGGAGAATTGTCCCTGCGAATGCAGCCAGAGAGACTCCCAGCGCGGCGAGCGAGCCCGGCTCCGGAATCAGATCCGGAGAATCGAAGATAACGTTATCGAACTGCGACTTGGACCATGGCGTCCCGGCCGTGTTCAGGTTGCACCCGATGGCGATGCGGGTGAAGTCGCGTCCCCCCGCAGCCCAGGCGTTCGGATAGATGGAACCCTGATAGAGGGTCAGCCAGCCCGTCTTGCCGTCGTAGGTCTCCCAGGGCAGATAGTACTCGACCTTTACCTGACCTGGAGTGGTGAAGCCATAGTCCAGCCTCAGGGTGATCCATTTGTTCCACCACAGAGTATCCGGCGATACCGCGGACCCTCCGCTGAACTCCTCCATGTACCAGTCCTGCCGTCTCTCGGGCCAGCTGTCGTCGGCGGTGAAATCCGTATAAGCCTGCGCGCCGCGCTGAGGGTTGCCGTAAACTGCCACACCCCAGGCGCTGTTCGAAGGCAGAACGAAGATCCCCGAGCGCTGATTGGTCATGCCCGGGTAACCGAACGGAAAGCCGCTCAGCGGCCGGAGATTGGGGATGTAGACGTCCGCCTGCAGGAGCACCCGGCTGGTCTTGCCGCCGACGAGATACGGGGCCAGGTCGAACTCGGCCGTCGCACGGGACTGGCTGTCGCCGGGCAAAAAGAGATT
>CALCJH010000215.1 GCA_937967775.1 uncultured bacterium
CCCTGGCCGCCCGAAGGGCAGTTCATCAATGACGGATTGCTGGACATCCAATTTGCCAGCAGCCGGGACGGAATGTGCTGGAATCGGGATCTGCGGGATCCGTACGTGCGGCTGGACCTGCCGGACGGCCCGGCATCCAAAATGATGCACATGCTGGCGGGGATGGTCCCGGGCGACGGCTGCGTGCAGCAGTACTACGTGGGGGGACGGCGCAGCCACGGGGAAGGCCGGACGGATAAAGATGTCAGGGTGGTCCACGAGACGCATTACGGCGACCCGATCGCCCTGCGTCTTGAGCAGCGAATGGACGGGTTCGTCTTTGCGGAAAGCGCTTACACCGGCGGGCGACTGGTGACCCACCCCTTCCGGCTGCAGTCTCCGGAGCTGTGCCTGAACATTGACACATCGGCAAGCGGTGTGGCGCGAGCCGCCCTGCTTCGAGAGGACGGAACGCCCGTGGAAGGATATGGCCTGAAAGAGTGCGGGCGCATCCACGGAAACAGCACCCGGATGCCGGTCAGATGGGACGGCCGTGCGGATTTGAGCAACCTTGCGGGGCAGACAGTCAGGCTGCTTCTGGAGAGCCGGGCGGCCCGCCTGTTCGCAGTGTATCCCTGACAGCGAGGAGAAAATGACCGTTCACGACAGGAACCTGCTACTTGAGCGCGCCCGGCTGCTGGCCGGCTGGATGTTGCGCAACCAGGTGACAGATCGGTTCGACGCGAACCGCGGGCGCAGCATCCGCTTCTATGACGCCGATACCGGCGAGAAGGTCCTCACCGGCAACTGGATGACAGGATCGTTTCTGTGCGGCCTGCTGGCGATGTGGAAGCGCACCGGCGAAGAGCAGTATCTCCGGGGGGCTGAGTTCGCGGGACGCTACATCCTCTCCCTGCAGGTGATGGACCGGGACGATCCGCATTTCGGAGCCATCCGGGAGATTACACCTCAGTCCATCGAATTCGCCCCCCGGGACGCCACAAGCGCCGCCTGGGGACTGGTGTGGCTGGCGGAGGCCACCGGTCAGGAGATCTACCTTCGGGGCGCGCGGCTGTTCGGGGACTGGCTGGTGGAGAAGGGAATGTACAACGGCTGGCCGCTATATGCCGTCTACATGGACCCTTCGATGGAGAACTTCTACTCCCGGGGATCCTTCCAGTCCGGCGCCGGCCTCTTTCTGCACGATCTGTTCCTGCTTACGGGTGACCAGAGGTACGTCGAACGGGGACTGAATCCCATCGCCCGGATCTACCGGGACGACTTCATCACGGAAAGCGGCCAACTGGTTCTGGAGCGGGATCCCTTCACGAACCGCATCACATCTCCAAAGCCGGGCGAGGATCCCACCGAGCATCAACACGCGCTGAACGACGACTTCGGCGGGGCCATGATGATCGCCGCCAGCCGCCTGTTCGGTGACGATTCTTATATCCGGAAGGCTGCCCTGTTCGCACGGTGGCTGGCGTCGGTGCAGGACGAGGACGGCGGCTTCGCAGGCGGACGACATCCGTCGGCGGCGCCGGTCGGCGGGATGCTCTGCCGGGACATTGGTACCATTCTGGGCGAGCCGGGACTCATCGAATGCGCGGACCGGGCCCTGGGGAAGGTACTGGCAACACAGTTCCTGGACACCGGAGACCCCTGTCTGGACGGTGGCGTCAAGGGACGCTACGAGGGGAGCCGGCCCGACATTGGCGGCAAGCGATGCGTCAATATGCGCACCAGCGCCTACTCCCTGATGTTCCTCCTGAAGAGCGAAAGCGACCTGAAGGACATCTGGCTGGGCATCCACAACCGGCCGTTCGAGGATCACCGCTGGAAGGGCACTCACGGACTGGTCTGGTAAAGGCTCGGCTCCTTTCGCAAGCAGGCGCGGAGCACGACGGCGCGGCAGGAGAAACGCCCGCGCGGTCCTAAGGTTTCTCTTGGAGCCGCCACAGCGTTTCCGGCGCAAACCAGGCTGCCGGAAAGCGCGGCAGACGTCCGTCCCGGAAAGGAGCGTCCCATGGGCAGAAGCATCTGTGTTTACAGCTCTTCCAGCGATCTTGTGGCTGACTGCTATTTCCAGGCAGCCCGGCGGCTCGGCGAGCTGATGGCGTGCCGCGGCGATACACTTATCTTCGGAGCAGGATGCATCGGATTGATGGGCGAGGCGGCCCGCGCAGTTCACGCCGGAGGCGGCAGGGTGGTGGGCGTCATTCCGCAGTATATGCGGAAGGAAGGCATCTGCTACGAAGAAGCTGACGAACTGATCGTTACGAAGGATCTGCGTGAGCGGAAGGCCGTAATGGAGAGTCTTGCCGACGCGTTCATTGCTCTTCCGGGGGGCTTCGGAACGCTGGAGGAGATCCTGGAGATCGTGACCCTAAAGCAGCTCCACATCCTGGATCACCCCGTTGTCTTTCTGGACACCGCCGGATTCTACGACCCTCTCAAGGAGCTGTTCGACCACATCTACCGGGAGTGCTTCGCAAGGGAGGAGTCGCGCTCGCTGTATCACTTCGCGCCTACCCCGGAAGACGCGCTCGCCTATATTGACGCCTACGGCGAGGGCCATGCCTGACGGTGCCGAGAGGTGGTGCCCACGGACGGGCGTGTGGGTATTGTTCCTTGCGCTGATCGCCGCCGGAGCGTGCTCCGCGGAGCCGGTCTGGGTCTGTGACTTTGAGCAGGAGCTTCCCGATCTTCCGGCAGGAGCGCGCATCTCAGCCGGGCCATCCGAGACGCTAACCGGCAAAGCCTCGCTAGTGATGGACTCGACCGGCTCGGACCAGGAATGGAACGAGCTCTTCACCACATCTCCCGCCCAGGTCCGCTTTCAGCCAGGGAGAACCTACTATGTGTCCTTCCGTTACCGCATCCTCGACGCGGGCGAGGACAGGACGCGCTTCTACAGCCTGCTTCGCTCCGGAGAAGCGGGAGATATTTACGGGCCTTTCTGGTTGTGGAACCGGGAGCAGGGGGCGGAAGGGGTCATCCACCGCATTTTTCAGCCTGAGAGGGCAGAAGACTGGCGGCTGATCATTGGCGTCCGGCATCGCGGGAAGCTGGCGGTGGACGACATCCGGGTCAATCTCTGCAAGGGCGATCCTCCCGGCTATGGCCTGAACGTGAAGCCTGGCCCTCCGGACGTCCTGTCACGTCGACGGGCTCTGGACGTTCGGCGCGAAAAAGATGGCCTACCGGGGATTCTGTCCGACATGGTGGTTATCTGGTGCAATGAGGGTGCGGGGGAAAAGATCGCCGCGGAGGGGCCGCGCAGGGCATTCGCGGCGGAGCACAACCCGGACTTCGTGGACTGGAACCCGTGCGGCCCGATGGCGAAGGAGTTCGGAGTGCGCACCTCACGGGGAGGACCGGAGTATCAGGAGTACTACCGTTTCGAGGGGCCCGACCTGTGGGACGCCCGCTACCGGATATTCGGCGACAACGGGTTCCAGGTCTCGCTGGACGGCACTTTCATCCGGGACGAAACCTGGGGGGAAGGCGGCTACTTCACTTGCCACATAGCACCAGGCTGGCACGGTTGGTTCATCGGAGAGCTTCTGAAAAAGTCGTCGGATCTGCTGGCGGTGTGTCAGGACAACATCGCCTGCGCACCGTTCTACAAGGGACACGGTTGCTTCTGCCGGTTCTGTCTGGAAGGCTTCCGCCGCTGGCTTCGCCGGCGCTACACACCAGAGGAGCTGGCGCGGTTCGGCATTCCGGATATCGGGCGCTTTGACTACCGCGAGCGCGTGTGCCGTTACGGGCTCGTCGGCAACCGTGCCCTTGGCGATCCCGTGGTGCGAGAATACGTGAAGTACCAGTTCGTCTCCCATCTGCTGGCCTGGGCGGATGTGGTGGAGCGCGTGAAGGACGCCGGGCGCGTGCGAGGGCTGGTATTGCCGGTCTACGGCAATCAGATCGGAGCGTTCGGTATGTGGCCGTTTGCGGCGGCGATCGGCCAGTTCTGCGATGTCATCGAGATTGAGGAAGTCACCGTTGCCGGGCGGGAGATCCCTAACTGGGGTGTGATGTACCGGATGGGCAGGGCCTGCGCGCACGAAAAGCGGCCGGTCTGGGTGCGCGGTCCGGTACTAGACGGTCTTCAGGAGCGCTCCGGACAGATGAGTCCGCTATTCTGGACGGCGCATTTCGGTCAGGCGCTGGCCAACGGGGGAGCCCGGGTCATCTCGTTCGGGGTCAATGCCCCCTGGACCGGCGATCCGCGGACGAAGGACTATATAGACATCCCGGAGCTGCGCGCGCTCTGGCGGGATTATGCGGCTTTCTGTCACGCGAACCGCGCGCTTCTAACGCGCAGGGAAAGTCAGGCGAAGGTAGCTCTGATCTACTCCCTGCCTTCCGTGATGTACCGCCGCTTCTATCCTCAGCAGATTGACGACCACGCTCCGTTCTCGGCGTTCCACCAGACCTCTCTGTGGCTCGACCGTATGCATGTGCTGCACGATGCGGTTATATTCGGGCATCCTGAGCTGTTCGAGACGGATACGGCCGGGCTGGCAAAGTATTCTGCCGTTGTGCTGCCAGCCGCAGATGCCCTGACGGAGAGTCAGCTGGACTGGCTTCGGCGCTTCGCCGCAAAGGGCGGCATCGTCGCGACCCTGGGACCAGTGGGCGTTCTGGACCAGGACCTAAATCCGCGCGGCGATGTGCGACTGGAAGGGCCACGGGTATTTGACCTGAAGGCCGACCGCGCAGCTGCTCTGAAAGAGCTGCGGAATGTATCGCCGGTACGGGTGGATGGGCCGGAGGAAGTGACCGTGAACGTCTGGCGATCCGCTGGAGGCGCATCGCTCGACGTGCATCTGGTGAACTATGGAGCCGATCTCGTGCGAGGCGAGTGGACGGCAACCGGGCCGGTGACGGTAAGGGTCCGAGTTCCGACAGGCATGCGTGTCGGTGATGCCCATCTGCTCCAGTTCGGTGCGGCTCAGCGTGAAATCGAGGTCCGTATGCAGGATGGATGGGCCTCCTTCACCGTGCCCTCGGTGAAGGGATACTGCCTGGTATCGCTGGGGGATCGGGCGGCGATCCTGCGCGCAAACCGTGAGGCGGCGCAG